>CAYNSI010000001.1:0-8144 GCA_964399665.1 uncultured Enterobacterales bacterium
TTTGAAAAAGTTTAAGGTCCATGGATCCTGAGCGGAAGCCTTCCAAATCAAGGGTCAGGTATAAAAATCCCAAACTTTTAAATTGTTCTGTGATCTTATCTTTGCACTTGATAAGAGCTTCAAAATCCTCAGGGTCAATTTCTATGCGGCACAGCTCTCCATGCACTCTCACCCTTACATTATTAAAGCCTGATGCCCGTAAAAAGGCCTCGGCTCTGCCCACCTTATCAATAAGTTTCTTATCAAGAACAGTGCCGTAGGGAAAGCGGGTGGCAAGGCAGGGAGTGGACGGTTTTGATGCTGCCTTAATCCCCAGCATTGTTGCAAGCTCTCTTACTTCTAATTTAGTAAAGCCGCACTGGGCCAGGGGGCTTACAATGCCAAGCTCCTCAAGGGCCAAAAGCCCCGGGCGGTAGCTGTGTCTGTCATCATCATTGGTACCGTCAAGTACAAATTTACAGCCAAGGGAAGCTGCCTTTTCTCTTACTTTGGTAAAAAGCTCTTTTTTGCACAGGTAACAGCGGTTTTTAGGATTATGCCGCAAGGTTACGTTTAAAAACTCATCAACATCAACTGTGGCAAGATTAAGTCCCAGGGCGGTTACTTCAGCTTCAATATCCAGCAATTCTCCCCGGGGGTTAAGAACGGAGCGGATATAGACGGGGAAAACCTCTTCTTGGGGGCTTTTGGCGGTGCGGCAGAGCATGTGTAAAAGAAGGGAGCTGTCGCAGCCTCCTGAAAAGGCAATGGCAGTATGACCCTGCTGCAGCAGCCTGCAAAGAAGCTCTTCAAGACGGTCTTTTTTTTCAGGCAAAGATGCAGTCAAAGATACAGTATTCACAGGATCTTAAACTCTTAAGGTTCTACCTGCAGCCTGATATATTAATACCAGGGCCTTTTGATAGGATAACCCCTGTGACAGGGCAAGTTCCCTTACCGACTCATATTCAGGATAAATTCTGTCCTCCTCATCGTCTGCAATCCCCTTGAAGCTGACCTTCTTTACCTTTACGGGGCCGTATTCAGTATCAATTAAAAGATTCTCCCTTTTGAGGGTAAGCCTGTCCATTTTGGCAAAGCGAAGCCCGATTGAGGTCGTTTGAGTCAGTAGGATCTTTTGTATAAGCTTAAAGTTATCTTCTCTGCAAAGGACGGTAACTAAGGTTGCAGGGCGCATCTTCTTCATGTATACGGGGGTAAAAAACACTTCCAAAGCTCCCTTTGCTATCAGATTTTCCATAAGAAATCCCAAGTTTTCAGGAGTAGCGTCATCGATGTTGGTTTCAATTTTTATGACAGAAAGGTCAGCTTTAGCAGCTTGGGGATCAAAAACTTTCCTTTTTTCATCCAGCTCAAAAAGTATCGCCCTTAGCATGGTAGGTACGGCATAGTCACGCTTTCCGGCCCCAAATCCTGAAGCTGCAGGTGTAAGGGGGCTTTGTGCCGGGAGGGAATCATCAGTCCTTATGGCAGCTGCAATGGCAGCTCCTGTGGGGGTGATAAGCTCACCTTCTATGGCAGAAAAATTCATGGGGATTTTATGTGCGGTCAGAATATTTACTACGGCAGGTACCGGAACAGGCAGCACTCCGTGTTGACAGCGCACTTTGCCGCATCCTTCGCCTATGCAGGAAATGACAGTTCTGTCTATTTCAAGTTCGGTATAAAGAATTGCAAAGGCAAGAATATCAGCTATGGAATCTAAGGCACCTACTTCATGAAAATGCACCTTATCAAGTTCTTTTCCATGAGCTGCAGCCTCAGCTTCTGCAATGATCTTAAAGATCTTTCCTGCAAGGGATTTTGCCCCGGGGGAGGCTTTTGAGGCATCAATGATCTTAAGAACATCGTAAAGATTGCGGCTTTGATGATCATGGTGATGTTCATGGTGATGAACTTTTTGCAGATCACAATGCAGATAATTGACATCATGATCGTGATTGTCATGCTCTAAGGTGACATTAAAGTCTGCACAGTCAAGCCCGCCGCGCAGTCTTCTGCCAAAGGAAAGTTCAAGCCCTTTAAGATTGAGGTCACTGATGAGTTTAATTACCTTATTTTTCAAGGCAGAGTCTGCCAGCTCGGAAAGTGCAGCCACTGCCATATCGCCGCTTATGCCTAAGCTCAAATCCAAAAAGAGGATGCGCATAAAAGTCCTTTTTTTAAAAGTTTTTACTTTGACGGTTGATTTGATGGGCCAGGTATCCTGCGCCGTAGCCGTTATCAATATTTACGGTGCAAACTCCATTGGCACAGGAGTTGAGCATGGTAAGCAGGGCCGACAGCCCCTGAAAGCTTGCCCCGTAGCCTACCGAGGTTGGAACACAGATAACAGGGGATAACACCAGTCCTCCGATTACGGTCCCTAAGGCTCCTTCCATACCGGCTGCAGCTACAATGACATTGGCCTTTTCAATTTCAGGCAGGGCCTCAAACAGCCGGTGAATCCCGCTTATTCCAACATCATAAAAGCGCTTTACATAAGATCCGAAAAACTCCGCGGTTTGGGCACATTCTTCTGCTGCCCGGTAATCTGCAGTTCCTGCAGAGCATACGGCTACAAGACCTCTGCTTTTCCTGCTTTCTTTTACAATTTTTAAAATGCCGCATTTGTCATCAAATACCACCTGGGGCAGTTCCCTTCTTATAAGCTCATACTGTTCTTTAGTGGCTCTGGTGCCCAGAACCTCGCCTTCTGTTGCAAAGATGCTTTGGAAAATCTGGACAAGATGCTCGTCGCTTTTCCCCTGGCAGAACACCACCTCAGCGCAGCCTTGGCGCATTCTGCGTCCAAGATCTAATTTTGCAAAGCCAAGATCCAGGATATTTTTTGTTCTCAGCCTGGAGGCAGCCTCAGAGATCTCCATGGTGCCTTCCCTTACCTTAATTAGAATATCTTCAACTTCCATGTGGACTCCATTGTTAAGGTCAGGTGATCAGAATATTGGTGATAATGCCGCTTATAAGGGCAGATATCATAATAAAAATAAGGTAGACGGCAAATGCCCATGAGCCGAGGATAATTTTCACGGCACTTAAATTGGTTATCTTGGTGGCAGGGCCTGTCAGCATAAAGGCACAGGCTGCCCCCATACTCATTCCTGACCACAGCCATTCCTGCAGCAGGGGGATGGTGCCGCCGCCGCAGACATATACGGGGACTCCGATGGTGGCAGCCAAAAAGACACCAAATTGTGAGGAGCGACCAAAAAAGGAGGAAAAAAGATCTGCAGGGACTGTTCTGGTAAAAATGGCGGCAAGGGCAATACCTATAAGAACGTACCAAAAAGTTGCCTTAAAGTTGCGGCACAGATTGTAAAAGAACCTCAGGGCAAGGTTGGGGTGGGTATCCTTATTGACCGGATTGTTAAAGGAGCTGAAGTTAAAGAATCTTTTGTTTTTACAAAAATAGCGGATCAAAAGTCCTGCTGCCAGGGCACAGGCAAAACAGGAGATTATTCTTGCTAAAAAGGCAGTTTCCCCAAGAGCCAGGGTGTAGACTGCAAGCTGGGGATTAATGAGAATAGATCCCATCATAAAGGCTGCCAGAAAATCTTCTCTGACTCCCTGGCGGGACAGGGAGGCTGCAATGGGAATGGTGCCGTACATGCACAAAGGTGAAATAAAGCCTGCTGTCACGGCAAGAATAAGGCCGAAGATCCCCAGGCTTTGAACCCCTGTTCTTGATGTAAGAGTGTTGATGGAGTTCTTGGCAAATACTGAAATAAAGGAACCTGCTGCCATGCCCGCAAAGTAAAAGGGGAGAATTTGTTTTGCCTGAACTTGACAGTAGAACCAAAAATAAATGAGCTCTCCTGTTAGAAAGTCAATAGCAGTATTCACGTCCAAATCCTGTTGATGATGCTGCCTTCTTAAGGCAGCAGGGCGGACTGCAGGTTAGGGACTTGGCTTAGTCTATAAGCTGTAATTGATAACTGCGGCTGCCAAAGTCCATCTCTTCTGCTCTTTGAAAAATTAGCAGGCCGTTGCGGCTTTCTATCCTTTCAATCATGGAGGCACTGTCAGAAGCTGCATACACGAGGTCAATTCCTGCCTGATCAACGGCGACAGGATCAAGGGAGGCTATGATCCCGATATCATGCATGTCAGGTGCCGAGGGATTGCTGGCGCAGTCACAGTCAACCGACAAATTATTAAGGACGGAGATAAAGAGCATTCTGCTGCCATTATCATAGTAGTCATACACAGATTTTGCCGATTCTGCCATTGATTCTATAAAAGCATCATGCTGCGAGTTATTAAGACCGCCGTAGGCCCCAAGCTCTCCCCAGGGGGCAACGCGATCCTGGGTGCCGGCACTGTGAATTTTCCATTTGCCGTTGGATGATGCCAAACCTATGGAAATGTTCTTCAAGGCACCGCCGAATCCTCCCATGGCATGGCCTTTAAAGTGGCTTAAAACTACCATGAAATCGTAATTTGCCATATTTTTGCCCACCAGGTTGGTATTAAGGTGCCGGCCTCCTGCAACGGGGATCTCCAAAGAGCCGTCAGCATCCAGGATGTCAACTTCGGCAATTTCGGTAAAGCCGTGATCTTTGGCAACCTGCATATGCAGAGCAGTTTCAGCGCGGGATCCTCCATAGGCGGTATTGCACTCAACTATGGTCCCCTTTACGGTATCCACAAGGTCTTTTATCAATGCAGGCTGCAAATAGTGTTTGTTGCCGGCCTCCCCGGTAGAAAGCTTGACTGCAACCCTGCCTTGAGGGGTGCGGCCTAAGGCTTCATAGATTTTCATTAAGGATTCAGAACTGATATCAGTTGTCATATAAACAACAGGTGCCTCAGGGGTATCCACCGCATGAGCAAGTTTTGAGACATCCGGTAAAGCAGCATTTGCAGCTGAGGCCATAACTACTCCCAGGGCACAGCCCATAAGTCCTAATGCAAAATTTTTCATTTCAAATCTCCTCTTTTGAGACTTTTTTGCTCCGTGACTTTTAAAAATCCCTAAGACTCAAGTTTTAAGATCCTCTGCGCAGGTTTTTTAAGCTGCCATCAGGGAGGATGCCTTTTGTGCTTTTGCAGGTTTTGTTATTTGCAAAATATAGGTTACTTAACTTGGGATAACAGGACACTATTCTGATTTTACAAAGCTTTGAAGTCTTAAAAATACCCCTGGCATCAGGAGGGGGGATTTTTGGCAAAAAATTGGTAGGAACAGGCAAGTAGTATGGGGGATGTCAGGTTTGCCTGCCAGGGCAGGAACAAAAGATAAGAACGTGTTCTTGCAGAAGATGTAAAGCCTGGTTTGTTCTGTGACAGTTCCCCGCCCGTGTCAGGCGGGGGCGGGGCTTGGCAGTGTTTTAATAGCCTATAGTAAAGCGCTCTTTGTGATGGATAGGCTTTTCTAACTCATCTACCATGGCCTTGGCATAATCTTCAACTGAGATCCTGCTTTTACCATCGGCATCTACGATAAGGTCATCATGACCTAAACGATATTTTCCGGTCCGCTCTCCAGGTTCAATGGTTCCTGCGGGACTGAAAAATATCCAGTCAACGTTATTTTCCTTTGCCAGGGTATTGAGGAAAAATTCACCAAAGGCTCTGATGGCGGGCAGAAGATCTTCGGGGATTACTCCTGCGTCCAATACTCTGACCCCGGGAGCACAAAACAGGGTGCCGGCGCCGCCTACCACCTGAAATCTGGGGATGGCAGCTTCTTTTACCGCCTCAAGAATAGCAGGATTTACTCTTTTGGTATCTTCTACAATATTGGGATTGGACCAGCCGGGGTTATAAGATGAGATTACTGCGTCATGTCCCTTAAGTACCGCTGCCAGGGCTTTTTGATCTCCGGCATCCTGCTCTACAATCCTTAAATTGGGGCTTTGCGCGGTAATTTTCCCGGCATTGCGCACAATGGCGGTAACTTCATGGCCGCGGGCTAACAGCTCTTTTAAAATAACAGACCCGATAAATCCTGATGCCCCTATCAATGCTGCCTTCATGATGTCCTCCCAGGTTGATTAATCACAGGTCAAATCATGATAAAAAGATCTTTTTTAGAAGGCAAGCCTTTTCCTAAGATGAAAATTGTGCCTATCTTCATCAGGTTGGGGGTAAGGAAACATAAGTTTCCCCTGCCGGATTGAGGTACGGTGATTGAGGATGAATAGGGTGAATTTTTCTTTGGTGGATGGATTGTCTGTAGCGTATAATTAAGTGCCTTTTTGCCTTAAAGTATCCTAATGTATTCGGGGTTCTTTCTATGCGTGATATTACCGAACTTCCCAATTACGAAAGCAGTATAAAATACTTACAGGATAGTGTTCGCAGCATTCCTGATTATCCCAAGAAAGGGATTTTATTTCGTGACATAACTTCCCTGTGTGAAGATGCCAAGGCTTTTAAGCTCACCGTGGATCTGCTCTGTCAGATGTACTCTGATACCAAAATAGACAAGATAGTGGCGGCAGAAGCCCGCGGCTATTTATTTGCCTCAGCCTTAGCCTATAAACTTAACTGCGGTTTTGCCCTGGTAAGAAAGCCCGGCAAGCTGCCCCGTCCTACCATTGAAGAGCATTATGACCTTGAGTACGGGCAGAATACCATGCAAATCCATAAGGATGCTGTTAAGGCAGGTGAGCGCATCTTGATAATAGATGATCTGCTGGCAACAGGAGGCACGGTCTCGGCCATGATAAAGCTGGTGCGCCGCCTCCAAGGAGAGATTGTCTCAGCAGGATTTGTAATTGAACTTTTTGATTTGGGCGGGGCCGACAAAATCAGCAGTGAGTTTCAGATTGACTGCAGATCTCTCATCCGTTTCCCGGGGCATTAGAAACAGGTAACCTTTTATATGACAGGAGAAAAAAGCACGGAGTATCTGGCTTTAGCCCGTAAGTATAGGCCGCAGAACTTTGCTGATGTGGCAGGACAGGGCCATGTCGTGTCTGCGCTTGCAAACAGCATTGATGCAAGACGTCTGCATCATGCCTATCTTTTTACCGGCACCAGGGGCGTTGGAAAAACCACCATTGCCAGGATCATTGCCAAATCACTGCAATGTGAAAAGGGCATAAGCTCAAAGCCGTGTGGGGAATGCGGATCTTGCAGGGCCATAGTAAAGGGTGCTCATACTGATGTCATTGAAATAGACGCAGCCTCCCAAACTAAGGTTGATGATACCAGGGCCCTGCTTGAGAACACCCGGTATCCGCCGCTTTCAGGCCGCTACAAGATTTACATCATTGATGAAGTACATATGCTCTCCAACAGCAGCTTCAATGCCCTCTTGAAAACTTTGGAGGAGCCTCCTGCATATGTAAAATTTATTCTGGCAACTACAGATCCGCAGAAGATCCCGGCAACGGTATTGTCCCGCTGTCTTAAGTTTCAGCTTAAGTCACTTAGTGTCGATGAGATAAAAAAACAAATTGAACTTATCGCTCAAAAGGAAGGGATCTCTTGTGAAAGTGACGGCGTCGGACTTATTGCCAGGGCTGCCAGGGGGTCCATGCGTGATGCTCTTTCCATGTGCGATCAGGCTATTGCCCTTGGGAACGGCAGTATTAAGCGTCAGGCAGTTCTTTCCATGCTCGGTACGGCATCAGATGAGATAGTCGAGAGCATTCTTGCCCTGGTGGAGCAGAGTAGTCAGGGAGATTTTGCTGCCGTTTTAGATAATGTCACCTCCGTATCCCCGAACTATAGATCGCTTTTGGAACAGCTTTACATAGTCTTTCATGATATTGCCCTGTATCAAATGATGGGGGGCAGCCGCATGGATCTCTTTACCTTTCCAAAGGAGCTTTTGGACCGTCATGCCAGAGCAGTAAGCGGCAGCACGGTACAGCTTTGCTATCAAATTGCCCTTGAAGGATTGAATGAATTAAGGCTCTCTTCAGACCCGCGCACCAGTTTTGAAATGACACTGCTGCGGCTTCTTGCCTTTGTCCCCGTAAGAAAAAAATTGTAGCTGACGGAGCCGCAAACGATCTCAAGGTTCCGTCAGCAAAAACTGAGGTCACCAACACCAAACAGGACTTAAACAGTGCTGCCGTCCTGGGAGACGGTAGTAATGTTATTGACAATGTCGCAGCGGCCCTAAAAGAGCTTTCCGGGCAAAGTACTTCAAGCCTAGAGGATGAGGGCAGCAAAATCACAGGATCAGA
>CAYNSI010000001.1:8244-29757 GCA_964399665.1 uncultured Enterobacterales bacterium
TTCAAGCCTAGAGGATGAGGGCAGCAAAATCACAGGATCAGAAGTTGCAGCCCCAGAATCTGCCCTCCCTGCCTCAAACCAGGAGCAAAATGAGGATGAAAAAGGATCCCTCTCCTCGGAGCAGGAGAGTCCTTTGGCACAGCCTGCAAATAATACGGCCACAGATGATGGAGCCTTAAAAAGCCCTGATAACAGATCTTTTGCCTCATTGATGTCAGATACGGAAAGTTTTCTTAACAATCTGAAAAATCAGGAGGAGATCTTATTAGGCAGCAAAAATAAACAGGACGGGGACTTACAAAGCACTTTAGGCAGGATTACTAATCTTTCGGCACAATTGGGAGAGGATAGCAGAGGTGCCCTGTTTGATGAATCCCGTTTGGCAGACCCCATTGATTTTTCAAATCCTGAAGCAGTAAAGCAGATCCTCGATACCCCCCTGCCTGATTCAGGATCAGTGCTTGAGCATAATTTTAATGGTCCTCAAGAAGTGGAAGAAGAGCCTTGGGAGCCTTACGGGCAGGATAATCTGTCAGAACCTAAGTCAGACACAGGCGCAAAGTCTCAGTCACATGACAATAGGGGCAGTCAGGATTTAAAAGCAGATCTTGATCCTGCCTTCGAGTCTTATGAAAAAACCGCAGGCAGTGATATTGCAGCAGGCGGCAGCTTGAGCGTTGATGAGTCTGCAGATTTTGCTTTTGACAAGAAAGTACATTACATTACAGAGGATCCTTTTGCTTCTTCTGATATTGAGCATGATGCAGGACAAGGTGCCGGAGGCAATGAAGAAGATTCCAACGAAGCTTACCGAAAAAGACTTCTTGCTGAGGCCGAGAAATTAAGTTCCAAGACTGCAGCAAAAGAACCTTTGCAAAAAGAGGAAAACAGCACCAAAGGATCTGGAGCTTTTGAAGCTCAAGGTTTTGCAAATGAAAATTTAGGGGAGGGGCAGTTTTTAATACCAAAGGATGATCCTTTGGAAGAACCAAGCTCAGATGACCCTGCCGTAAAAGTGGCAGGTGAGGTGCCCGCAAAGGTGCATAATGATGCTCCAGCAGGTGATGACAACCGCCTAAGGATTGATGAGCCTTTGGCAGATGATGTGCCTGAGGAAACATTCTATGAGCCTGATGAACCTCAGGATTATGATTTTTCGGGTGAAGTTGTAAGTCCTGAGCTGGAAGATCAAGTAAGTGCTGCTCAAAAAGTTAAAGAAGATAGTGTTCCTGTTATGGATGATCATGGCAGCAGGCTTATTTCCGACGGAGATCCTGCCCTGATTAAGGCCAATCAGCGCATGTTAATTGAGGCACAGAGCAGCGGTTATACCCTTTTGGGAAAACGCCCTCTAACCTGCGATGATTTTTTACCACAGTTACAAGAGACTAATCCTTATTACGCTCTAATCAATGAAGCCGGCTTTGATCAGATAGATCTTGCAGTTTTAATGCACTGTGCCTTTAACTTTGAAGATGAGGGCAGAGAAAAACTCACCATCAAGGCTGTAGGGCCCAATCTCATGGCTGAAGATCCTGCATTTGTCAAAAGAGTTGCACAAAAGCTGAGTCTGGTGCTGGGACATGATGTTAAGGTCACCGTGGAGTTTACCAATGAGGAAAGCAAAGACAGCCTTTTTAGTGCCTTAAGGGAGATTTTCTATAAAAAAACCGCCGAAGAGCATAACCGCATTATCAAAAACAAAGGCATTACCGATATTTGTGACCTTTTTAAGGAAGAGCCGGGATCTCTTGGTGTTGAGCTTCTAACCGATATAAAAAAGCCTAAAAAATCCTAAAAGTTTGCAGCCTCCTTAAAGCAGCAAAAATCTGGTGGCAAAGCGGTCTGAGAGCCCAAAAACAGCGTAATTTTGTGCAGGATCATTTAGTAATCTTCATGACCTCTTCAAGGGCTGCCAGGCTGCCAGGCTCTTTTCTGATATCACAGCCGGTGTAGCGGCCCAGATTGGGGATCACTATGGGAGTGGTCATGGAATACCCCAAGGCGGTGATTTTTTCCTGATCAAATTCAATAAGGGGATCTCCTACTCTGATAAAATCCCCATTTTTGACCAGGGTCTTAAGGTGAAGGCCTTTGAGCCTTACGGTGCCAAGTCCCAGGTGAATCAGCAGTTCAACATCTCCTAAAGATTTGATCATGACAGCATGGGACATGTCAGAAAGCAGCATTACCTCACCGCCTAAGGGACAGAGCAGTACATTAGCATCAGGATCCGGTTTTACTGCAAACCCGGGCCCTAAAGTGCCTTTTTTGAAGATGTCATCTTCAAGGTCTGCAAGTTTAATAAAGCTTCCTTTAAAAGGAGAGTGCACGGCAAGAAAGCTGCCGCTGCTGCCAAACATAGCTTTAAGACGATTTAGCATAAGAAAGCCTCCCGGGCTACAGTACAGGATTTTAAGAACCAAAGGACTGTTCTTTTAGCACTGCCAGACAGGATCTTAAGTCACTCTGGCATGGTGCCTTGTTATTCTACGCTTTTAAGGGGCAAAAGCGGCTGAATTATTAAGAAGGATGAGGAGATGCAGGCGGTCGAATCATTGTTACGGGCGTCAGAATCATTGGCGGCAGACACAAAAGGCGGCACTTGACACAGGAAAACTTGGCTTTAAGCTCATGGAGGGCATGCCCTGGTTGGCACTAATTCTGTTTTGTCTGTCTTGGTTATTCCCAAACTTTAATATCAGGATAAGTGATCCACAGCCATACATGACTTTAAGTTTCTTTAAAGTTTCTTTTGATTTTGGGATCCTCATTAAGGACGCAATGTTAAATCTTTGATAAAAATGAGGCGCTTTTTAACCATGAGCATAAGGAAAGAAAAAAAATGAGAAAACATCCCCTGGGAATATATGAAAAGGCCATGCCCGCTGATTTTACCTGGGAGCAGCGCTTTAAAACGGCAAAGGACGCAGGTTACGATTTTGTGGAAATCTCCGTTGATGAAAGTGACGTACGGCTTGCAAGACTGGAATGGAGCACCGGGGAAAGGCTGGATTTTGTAAAACTTAAAAAAGACTTTGACATTGCAGTTCCCTCAATGTGCCTTTCGGGGCATCGCAAATATCCTTTTGGGAGCCACGATCCTAAGATAAGGGAGCGGGCTCATGAGATTATGAAAAAGGGGATTGAGCTTGCTGTGGATATTGGCGTGCGCACCATTCAGCTTGCAGGATACGATGTTTATTATGAGAAGCAGGATCAAGGTACTTTTGACCGTTACACTGAATCCATGCAGTGGGCGGTGGAGCAGGCTGCCGCAGCCCAGGTGATGCTGGCAACTGAAATTATGGATACTCCCTTTATGAGTTCAATTACCAAGTGGAAGTACTGGGATGATCTGTTAAAGTCCCCATGGTTCAGCGTTTATCCTGATGTGGGCAACTTAACCGCTTGGGGCAATGATGTTTTAAGGGAGCTTGAAATCGGCATAGATAAAATAGCTGCCATCCACCTTAAGGAAACCAAGCCCGTTACCGCAGATTTTGAGGGGCAGTTCAGGGACTTGCAATTTGGTGAGGGTACCGTTGATTTTATATCAATTTTCAAGAAGTTAAAGGAACTTAACTATCGGGGCACCTTTCTTCTTGAGATGTGGGCGGACAGTACTGCAGATCCTATCGCAAGTATAGTAAAGGCCCGTGAATTTATAGAAAGCAGAATGGATGAAGCAGGATTTGAAAAATAACACAATTTGTTGACAAAAGGCCGGGGATCTTCGGGCTTTTTCTATCAGTTATGGAAAGGCAGCCTGTGGTAGAGTAGGGGTATACCTAATTTTGGAGTTACTATGCAGGGAACCATCAGTGCCATAAACCGGGAACGTCACAGCGGCCATATCAAAGGAGATGACGGTGAGCTGCTTTATTTTGATTCCGGGGCCTTTTTAAGTACTGAAGATGGAAATGATATTGCTGTGGGAATGCGGGTTTCCTACGAGGCAGAAGGAGATCGCGCTTATGAAATGGAACTTCTTAACAAGGAAGAATTCCAGCGTGATGAGCTCTTCTATTTTGAGCCTGAAAAGTTTGAATTAAAAAAAGGGCCCTTTAAGGAAGGCTTTGAAATAATAGCCCGCGGCAAACTTCCCTTGGAAGTGGTGGACAGAGATATAGAAAGGGGCCGCGGCAGGCTTATTATGAGGCTCAAGGAAACCGGGGCCAATATCGGCCTTAACATGACCGTGGAAGAAGAGCCCCGCAATGTCATGGGTTATGGCTTTATCTTCTACCATATCAGGGCTTATCCTGCAGTGTGCGCCAGGCGCTCTGATGATGGCAATGTATCTTTGGGGGAGCTTAAAAATGCCCTTAACCACAAAAAGATCCATGCCGAAGGCTACCGAAAAGGAAGAGAGTTTGTCAAAAAGTTAGCTCTAAGAACTTTTATAGTACTTTTTGTATTAAGCTGCGGCATAGGCTTTTTATTAAGTTAGGCACTGACAGCAGCTTGTCAGAAGGTCTTGTTAAAATCCTCTGACACAAAGATCTTTTAAGGTTATTTTTCCGCTTTGGCAAGGGCATTTAATACCGCTTCTGTGAATTGATTATAGGAAATGGTAGCACCTGAGATCTTGTCAATCCCCTTTAAGGTCCCCAGGGCGGTTATCTGCTCTTGATAGGCTTTCATGGCCTCAACGGCATGCTGGGCCCTTTGATAGTAGCCAAAATTGCCGCTGTCCCTTGCAAAGGAGGCATAATTTTCATCTTTAAGACTGCCGTCGGCTTCATAGGTTTGAAAATCACAGGCTACAATCCTGCTGTCCTTTAAGGTTACGGTAACATGGGCTACCCCCCCGTCTTCATCAGGACTCGATTTGCCGTCAAAGGAGCCGTCACGGTACTCGGGGTTGCTGCATGCTGACAAAAACAACAGCGCAGCTGCTGCTATCAGGGCTTTTTTAGTATTGAAGCTTAAATTCATATAAAAGGCTCTTTTTTCAGGCTTGGTTGAAGGTGTCACTGATAAGATGACCGTGATCCAAAACTACGGTACGCTGGGCGCGGGATGCAACCTCAGGGGCGTGGGTTACCACGATTACGGTGCGCCCTTCATTGTGCATCTGGGCAAAAAGCTCCATAACCAGCTGCTCATTGGTTTCATCAAGATTCCCGGTAGGCTCATCGGCCAGAATAATTTTAGGATAGTTAATAAGGGCTCTTGCTATACAGACTCTTTGCTGCTCTCCGCCTGAAAGCTGGTGGGGAAGGTGATTGGCACGCTCGTGAAGCCCAACTCTCCTTAGGGCCTCCAAAGCCTCCTTTTCATCGGGCAGGGAGTGATAGTACTGGGCGGTCATGACATTTTCCAGGGCAGTAAGGTAATTTACCAGATGAAACTGCTGAAATACCAAACCTACCTTTTCGCGTCTTATATGGGTAAGTTCTCTTTGTGATACCTTTGAGACATCACTGCCGTCCAAAATGATATTGCCGCTGCTGGGCTTGTCAAGACAGGCTACGATATTCATAAGGGTAGACTTGCCGGATCCTGAAGGGCCCATGATAGCCAGCCACTGGCCTTCCTCCACCTCAATACTGACTTCATCTAAAGCCTTAAGGGGGCCGTATACTTTGCTGACTTTTTTGAGCTGTAAAATGGACATGGATTACTCTCCGCGCAAGACTATGACAGGATCGACTTTAGCTGCCCTTAATATCGGCATGGTACTTGAGACTACCGTAATGATTATGCACAAGGCAAGACATCCTAAGCACAGGGGCAGCGAGGGCAGCAGCGTGGTGCCGAATACCCTGGCAGTAACATAGGCTGCAAAACAGGATCCTAAAAGCGATCCCAAAATGCCGCCTAAGATCCCCAAAAGGACGCTTTCGCTCATAAATTCTTTTACGATATCGTTATCAGAGGCTCCCAGGGCCTTTTTCAGACCGATTTCCGATCGTCTTTCAGCCGCAGCTGCCATCATGGTAGTGGCAACGCACACTGCAGTAAGCAGAACGATGATAAGAGTGGTAAGCCATACCAAAGACTGCAGTTTTGCAAGTACCCTGCCTTCTGATGAGGCCACCCTGGTAACCAGGCGGGGATGGAGCAGGGGATTT
Organism: uncultured Enterobacterales bacterium; assembly: GCA_964399665.1. Lineage (GTDB taxonomy): Bacteria > Pseudomonadota > Gammaproteobacteria > Enterobacterales > Succinivibrionaceae > Avisuccinivibrio_A. The sequence continues at coordinate 14,325 of CAYNSI010000001.1, forward strand.
TGTGCCATGGTATCGGCCGCCTTTTGCAGGTCAGATTCATTTAAAGCAAGCGAGGCTTCAATAAGATCGAATTCATCGTACGATCCGGTGAGAGTTCCCACATCTTCAAGAGTTAAGTAGACGAAATTTTCCTCCTCACTTCCCGTGGTCAAAATACCTGACACCACGGCGGTCAAAGTCTGCCGTTGCCCTTGAGAAGTACCCTGTTCATCGTGAAGTGAGTACAGAATGTGGATGACATCACCTACTCTTGCCCTGATGCGGTTGGAAACTTCCTGACCTAAAAGTACTTCACCTGACTTTTGGGGGAGCTGCCCGCTGATACCCCAGTAGGGGGCAGTTTTTTGCATTTGCTCAAAATCAGTGGCGGCGCCGCTGAAAGGCTGCTCATTGATAGAAAGATTAAAAAAGTACACCGGAGCAAGACCTACAATGCTGGTTTCAGGCACAACACTGCGCAGGTATTCAAGATCTGCTGTGGTAAGCTTCCTGTCTTCACCCGGGGTTACGATAAGGTTGGCGCCGTATTGCCTAAACTGCAGACCAAGCTGCTCTGGCACCTCAAGATAAATGCTGATAAGCCCCAGGAGTACGGCAGCTCCCACCGCAACTGACAGCAGGGCTGTGAGCATGCGTGAGCGGCGGCGCAGCAGCGAGCTTATTACCATCTTAAGGAAGAAGCTTCTTTTGGTCATTTATCAGCGGCCTCCATGTAGAACCAGGGCAGGCTGCAGGTGGGTAAGATACCTGATGGCAGGAAGAGATCCTGTCAGGGTTACTGCAAATACCGCAAAGATGGTAAGTGGGATGATAAAGGTCTTAAAGGCAATGGCAGAATCAAAGACTGTCTGGCCTATGATCTGCGCAAAACCAAATCCTAAGGCAAATCCTGCGGCACCGCCTAAAGCTGCTATTATCAAAATATCGGCAAGAATTAAGAGTACCACTTCATAATTGAAGGCTCCAACTGCTTTAAGCAGACCTATTTCACGGCTTCTTTCAAGCACTGCCGCGCTTACGATATTGGAAATGCCAAGGGCAGAACCCATAAGACTTAAGATGGTGATAAGAACCATCAAAAGCTTGGTTTTATCAAGGATGGCACCTTCTGATTCTGCAACCTGGCGTATCGGTTTTGCAGAAGCCTCCGGGATGACTTCCTCAATTTGATAACAGATGGAGCTTACATAGGCAGTACAGTACCAGGTTTCCATTTCCCTCATGGAAAGCTGTTGAGGATTTTGCGCAGCGCGGCGGGCCAAATCATTGTCAGGAGTTGTCAGGGCACTTACTTCAGCCCGGCTGATGCGATCAGGCAGCATGGCAAGTTCCTGAACCGCAGCTAATGGGGCAAAAAGACGCTCATCATCGGCTCCTCCTGAATGAAAGATCCCCACAATATCAAAGGAGGCGCTGCTGTTTTTCCCCGTAAGGGCGATTTTATCTCCCACCTTAAGGTTATAACGCCTTGCAAGTTCTGAACCTGCCATGGCACTGGTAAGTTCCAGATCTTGCGGGAATCTGCCTTCTATCTGCCACCATGACTTAAGGCGGACCATCCCGGTATTCAATTCTTCGGTGGTGGGAAGTACCAGGTGCCGGTCAAACCAGGTGCCGGAGACTAATATGTTGTCATTGGCATCATTTTTCAGAGTAACCTCAAGGAAGGGGGCAAAGTCCACAATATTGAAGGCCCAGAAAATGGTTTTGATTTTGGGAAGGTCTGATTCTTTTAAATACTGATCGCTGTCACCTTCAATGCCGTAGAGATTTGACAGCATCAGGGCATCGCGGGGCAGCACATTGATGTTTGCTCCATAGGCTTTAAGCTCGCGGTTGATTTTATCCCCCACATCAAGCATGACAGAGAGCATGGCCACAGCCAGGGAAGTGCCCAGGGCGGTAGTCAGGGCAATAAGAAGCATCTTGCTCTTCTGCCTGAAGAGGGCTCCTTTTAACATGCGCCAAAACATGGGACCTCCTATCTGAAACGACGTTTTTCTACTTCAAGATCGACAAGTTCAATGACGATATGACCGCTTTCAATCCTGTAGGGCAGAGGAATGGGATTGCATCCTCCCCGGTATCCTATGGTATTAATATTCATGACTACATCACAAAGCATACATATTACCTGGCCGTCGCGCTCATAATAGCCCGTCGCTCCGCAAATTTCGCAGGCATCAAATCCTATCCCGAATGATGAACCCTGCTTTTGGATAATAATAAAGCGCACTTCAATGCCATCAGGCGTGGTATAGGCAAAGCGGTGCAGCCTGCTATCGGAAACCTGCTCCAAAGAGATCCTAGCTTCAGTGTCTGTTTGCATAAAGCTTTCTGCCGGTGACAGGGTAAAACCGCGATTAGAATAGGCCTGGATGGCACTTAAATTAAGAATGCCGATAATACAAAGCACCGCAAGCAGACTGCCAAGTCTTATACCAAAGCGTCTTTTGGCCTTTAAAATTCTGGTTTGGGCAGGATTTTGCGCATCTTTAACCTTAGGAAGGTTCTTTGCCGTAAGGAGTACTGCTGTAATCAGGAATACTGCAAGACAGGCATAGGCAAAGGCGTCCTGATTGTTGCGGGTTATCCTGACAAGTTCAAAGAAGAAGGTGTTAAAAGGCAGGAAACCGCGCAGCAGCAAAAGCTGGACTAAGGTGCTGCCGTAGAACGCAATGCCTATTACCACCACTGAAATGATAATAAAGAGGCTTAAGGTTTGCCGCAGGCGCAGCAGGGCCGCCTTCATGGTGACGGCACTTAGAAAAATAAGGCAAGTTGCGGCAGCAAAGCCTAATGCAGCAAATAAAAATTCCGTGGAAAACCAGCTTACATCGGAGAGGACAAAGTCAGTAGGCTTAATAAAATAATCTGGCAGGGTGTACAGGGTGATGGCTGCAAAGGCTGTGATAACGCATATATGGGAAAAGGGCAGAGGTTTATCTTGGGATCCTGCTTTATTAAATAGTTTTCTTGTTGTAAAACCCAAAAGGAACACCAGCACCAGGCACAGGGGAATGAGCAGGATTATGCTGACATATTCTTGGTTTATCAGTCTGGTGTTGTGCTTTAGTATCGCAAGTACCAAAGAGACAGCAAGGGCTGCTGTTAAAACGTAACAGGCGGTTTTTCTAACCGCATTACTTTTAAGAATGTTGATAAGAGCCCACAATACAGTAAATACCGCTGCGGCAAGCTCAAGGTGCTGAAAGGTAGCTACAAAGAATTTGATCATATTCTGCCAAGCTTATAAATTCCGGTCCTTTATTTATCAGATCTTTAAACTGTAATCAAAAGACCTGCTAACAAAATCTACTTTCTGCCGGTATGAATTAAAGCTGCTTAGGTTCCTAACTTCATTCTGAAATTTAACTTCAAATTCTGCAGGTGTTTTGGCAAAAAGCCTTACCATGCTCAGCTTTAGGTTAAAATTTCAGGACGCTATATTAGCAGTCAACCAAATACTATACAACAAATCCTTAAACTAACCCCCGTGCAGCACACGGGGGCACAGGGTAATTTCAAGTTACCTTAATTACCACTGTCTTGGGATGTACTGCCAGCCTTTCCACTCGGCAACCAGAGGCTCGGTCCAGAAGCGGCCGCTGACTCCTGTTGCAGCATCGGTGTGGAGATGATAGCCGTTGTTTTCCGGTGAGTGGATGACAAAGCGGACATCATAGGTGCCTGCCTCGGGCAGTCTGATATTGTTACCGTAGTGCGGACCGTCGGAGGCGCTCATGGGCATGAAAGATCCTGATGTGGCAACCTGGCCCTTCTTATCACCGTCAGCATAGGTAATGGTGTAATCAATCTTAAGATAGGGGACAAAGTCACCGACACCATAGCCAAGATCGTTTTCAACGGCGCTGATATCAGCTTCAAGATGCATGTCGGCCACATCAGCAGGCAGGCCCATTCCTGCAGGCTCCATGTCAACAGGCTGGAAGTAGACAGCACCGACATTAAGCGGGCCTAAGACGATGTCATCGCCGACGGGGAACTCTTCAAATCCTGCATCTTCGGCCTGAACTGCAAAGGTTCCGCCTAAGCCGAGCATGGCAGCCAGGGCTGCTGACACTAAGGTTTTTTTCATCAAAATATCTCCTGTAGAAGAAAAAATCGTTAAAAATTGTTGTTACCATCGATAAAGGATGAAGATTAAACTACTTCCTTCCGGGTTTTGGAGGAGGTCCGTCTGCAAAACGCATATCAATATCATTTTCGCTTCGGCGCGGGAATCTTTCATCAAGCATGGTTCCCTGCTCTTCAAGCTGCCCTTTGATAAGGGCTATTTTTTCCAAGACCAAAGCTTCCTCCGATTCTGCATTGATGAGTTTTCTTAAGTTGGCAAACTCATATTCTGTGACTCGGGCGGTACGGCCGGAGATCCGCATGACATTGCGCTCCACCCCCAGCATTTCATAGTATTGGAAGTAGGCAACATTTACGGTGTCAAGGGCGTCTTTGCCGCTGCCGTTAGAATATATCTGTCCTGCAATATCGAGGATTTCCTGCATCCTGTCGGTAATGTGGGTCCAGCTTTGATAGGCAGCCAAAGCCTCGGCAGGTTTCAGGCCTGCATGATCTGCTACAGGAACCGCAGGAGCACTTGAGGAGGCGCAGCCGACACAAAAAGTAAGCCCCAAAGAAAGGATCAGGACATAAAGTTTGCGAATGCACATAAATAGACCTTACATAACAACAATTAGCCGCTACTAACGCTGGTTAGACAACACTTACCAGCAGTGGTTAGTGTAGGGTAACTCTCCTGCGGTGTCAATAATTTTATCAGTGCTCAAATTTTCTAAGATCGCAGGAATCTGCCCTTTAAGGAGATCTTTTTGACGCGCCCTTGAACACGCCATCTTTGATAAAGCAAATTATCAAGGCAAAAGATCTGGGCAGGCTGGCACAAGAATGTGGGGCGGCAGGTAACAGGCCGGCCCCGCAGGGTCCTTAATTTTTAAGATCAAGGGCCTTTTCAAGATCCAAAATCATTCTGTCAAGGGCCGTAAGGCCGCCTTCTGACAGATACCATACTGCAGCATCAAGATAGTAAATGTGATTGTCAATGCTTGCTTTAGTCTTTGCGATAAGCTCATTTGCCATCAGATCTTCAGCAAGTTTGGGACCTTTGACGCCAATGGCAGAATCACGGTCCAAAACAAAGATGTATTCAGGATTAAGCTCAAAGATAAGTTCAAAGGAGGATTCATTGCCGTGATTGGCATTGATGTCAGGGGCGGCATTGGTAAAGCCCCCTTCGCGGGTAATAAAGGCACAGCGGCCGTTATTGCCCAGGGTTTTAAAGCTTCCTGCAGTAGCAAGTCCTATGACGGCAACTTTGCCTGAGGCCTCTTGGGATACTTTTTCAAGTCTTTCATCCAAAGATTGCAGTTTGGAGAAAGCATGATCTTTAAGATCAAAGATGGCAGCCACAGCGTCAATATTGCGCTTGACCGAATTTACAAGACCGAACTCATAGTCAACGCCCAACTGTACTACAGGAGCTATTCTGCTTAATTCATCATACTGCGTTGCAAGACGTCCGCCGATAAAAATTACTTCAGGCTCTGCCGCCATCAGGCGCTCTAAGGATACTTCCTTTACGGTGCCGATATTTTCTATGGCATCGTTTTGAACATATGAAGCAAGATAGTCCGGGCAGGATCCTTTGGCAAGCCCTACAATTCTGTCACCAACGCCCAAAGCATCGATAATATCAAGAGAGGCATAGTCTATGACGGCTATGCGTTTGGGATTGACAGGAACGGTTACGGTACTTTCCCTGCGTCCTGCGTCATAGGTAAAAACTTCTACGGTATCGGAGGCTGTTGCAGGAAAGAAAACCGATCCTGCTGCAACAAACAGGGCTGATAACAGGGTTTTTGGCCAAATGTTTTTAAAGGTCATCGTGTTTTTATCTCCTGATAGTATCTTCAGTAGTAGAGAGCCAGAGTTTTGCCCTGCTCATTGATAATGGAAAAATCAACCTGATAGAGTTCTTTTAGAAAATCAGCCTGCATGATCTCCTGTGACGGTGCAGCCTTGATGAGTCTGCCTTGTTTGAAGGCGCATATGGTATCAGCATAGAAAGATGCAAAATTGATCTCATGTAATACCATTACTACAGTTTTGCCGAATTTATCGCACAGGGTGCGCACCGCCTTCATGAGCCTTACGGCATGATAGATATCAAGATTATTGGTAGGCTCATCCAAAAAAACATACTTGGTATCCTGAGCCAAGATCATGGCTATTAAAGCCCGCTGCCTCTGCCCTCCTGACAGCTCATCCAAAAAATGATCGGCTCTGTCATCAAGCTCCATGAAGGACAAAGCCTCGTTGATTTTGGCTTCATCTTCCATGGTCAAACGCCCATGGCTGTAGGGGAAGCGACCAAAGGCAATAAGTTCACGTACCGTGATTTTAGACTGCACGGTATTGACCTGGGACAGCACGGCAATGGTTTTGGCAAGCTCATTATTGTCCCACTGCTCAAGGGGGATCCCATCGATGATAACTTCTCCCTCATCTTTAGCAAGCAGTCTTGCAATCATATTAAGGACGGTGGATTTGCCTGCACCATTGGGCCCTATGAAGGCGACGACTTCCTGTTCAGGAAGGGTCAGGGAGACTTTGTCGCAGGCAGTAACCCCCCGGTAGCGCTTGGTTAGATTCTTGACCGTTAGCATATTAAAGTTTTTTAAAGTCCTCTTTATTTGGTGTCCTTTAGAATAAGGTAGAGAAAGTAAGCTCCTCCCCCCAAAGTAATAAAGACACTGATGGGCACACTGTATACCAGAACATGTTCTATGATGATTTGTCCTGCAGTCAGGGTAATTACCGACACTAAGATGGAACCTGAAATAAGGTAAAAATGTTTTCCGGTTTTAAAAAGCTGCCTTGAGATATTGGTAGTAATAAGTCCCATAAAGGACAGGGGACCTACCAAGGCTGTGGCTGTGGCGATGAGAATGCAGACTATAATCAGCATTCTTCTTAGGGTCTTTTCATAATCAATGCCCAAATCAACGGCGCAGTTTCTGCCAAGAGCCATAACATCGAGGATCTTAACGTAAGGCAGCAGGTATACTGCAATTACAAGGCAGATCACTCCTGATAAGGTCAGGATGGAGCTGTTGACATTTGATACCGTGGCCGTAAGGGAGGTTAACAGGGCATCATAATCATTGGGATCCATGGCTCTTACGGCAGTTTGGGAAATTGAGTTAAACAAGGTAGCAAGGACGGTGCCTATAAGCAGGACGTACAGCACATTGGTGCCGGTTTTTTTGAAGATCCAGCCGTATATGGCTGCTGCTGTGATGCACATTACAACAAGATCAAAGACAAAGGCCAAATTTTTATTGGTGGTCACAAAGGAACTCAAGCCGAAAAACAGTACCAGCAGGGTATGGATGGTAAGGTAAAGCGAGTTCATCCCCAAAAGGCAGGGGGTGATGATCTTGTTGTTTACTAAAGTTTGGAAGATCAAAGAAGATCCCCCTATGCACACTGCGGCGATAAACATGGCAGCAAGCTTGGGGGTTCTGATGCTCAGGGCAAATTCCCAGTAGTTGAGGTTGATTAAAATAAACTCATAGACAAAGCATGAGACAAACGTCAGGGAAATTAGAATAACAAGTTTTGAGTTTAAAGACAGTCTTGGCATATCCTAGCCCTCTGCAACAGGTCTTGGGGCAAGCTTTTTTAGGGCTTTTAAAGTAAAGCCGCCGTTGAGGCGGTAGAAGATAAGCCCTATAAAGGTTATAGAGCCTACCACGCCTATGATAAGCTCAATGGGCACCTCATAGGGGTATATAACCAGCCTGCCGATAAGGTCGCACACCAGCACAAACAAAGCCCCGGCAAGCGCAGTATCGATGAGGATATTTCTGACATTATCACCTTTGAAAATAGCCACAATATTCGGAATGATAAGACCTATGTAGGACACTGCCCCGACGACTGACACGACACTTGCCGTAATCATGGCAGCTAAGGTGAGACCAAAGAACAGGATGAACTTATAGTTGATACCCAAATTTTGGGAAAAATTGCGCCCCATTCCTGCGATATTAAAATATTGGGCATAGATAAAGGTTATTACCAAAAGGGGCAGGGTAAGGTATACCAGTTCATAATTGCCGCGCAGCACCGTGGAAAAATGCCCCACGGTCCAGGTCGCCAGGGCCTGGGTTAAATTGAACTTAAAGGCCAGAAAGTTGGTGATGCCCCCTATTACCGAGCCGAACATGATGCCTATTAGGGGGACTAGGATAATTTCTTTAAACTGTACCCTTTGAATAAAAATTACAAAGATCCAGGTGCCGATTAGAGCACAGATGAAGGCAAAAAAAGCCCGGCCCATCAGGGTGCTGTTATCAAGGAACAACAAGGAGATTAATACCCCAAGCTGCGCTGACTGAATGGTAGCCCCGGTTGTAGGAGATACGAACTTATTTCGGCACAGACACTGCATCAAAAGCCCGGCACAGGCCATCCCTGCACCCGTACACAAAAGCGCCATCAGCCTTGGCAGTCTTGAAATCAGCATCAGCTCGAGGCTTTCCTTATCAGAAAGTCTGTCAAGCTGTGCCGCCCCTACGAACAGGGACAAAAAACCTGTTACTGCAAGCAGTATTACAAGGGTAACAGTAAGCCTGGGGAAAATGCGCGGACTATTCATTATGTAAGTCCCATACAACCATGGTTAGCAAAGGCTAATTATAAACAGATTTCAACAATAGTAAAGCAAAACTGCCCTGCAAACAGTCAAACTATCAAATGCACAGGTGTTTTTCGAACACAAAATTGAGCCTTAAATGTTTTTGGACAAGCATACACAATGGCCGCATTGGTATATATTTAAAATCCACAATCTAAAAATATGCGTCGTATCAAAAAACAGGTGACTGCAGTAAGACACCGCCGCCATAATGCGGCCCCTTGTGCTTTTGTTGAATTCAACAAAATTGTGCAGTTGCAGGCAGGGGCCGTCAGTGGATTTTGATTTATCAAGGCTCATTTAACTTTGCAGCATTCACAGTTACAAAGCTTTCTTAAACTGTGATCTCCTCAAGTTTTACAATCTCCCTTAGGCAGATTGGATCTTCTTTGTAATCCAACTGTTTTTCATTGACGATTACCATGCCTGCTGCAACCAATTGTTTTTGGCTTGCGCTGACGGCATATTTGCGGTCAATCAGCTCTTTTTTGGCTGTTTCAAAAGCTTCATCGGCCTTACTGCGGTCTGCTACAACTGTAATTTCAAAAACGAGCAGATAATCTTTAATGTGGATGCACAGGTCACAGCATCCTTTGGTATGTTCTTCCTCAGCACTGCACTCCAGCCCAAGGATGTGCATCACGAGTTTTAAGATGTCACGGAACTTTTCTTCACTAAAGGGCAGGATATTTTGATAGCAGAATTCTTCAATAATATAGTTGAGTTCATTTTTGAGGGCTGGAAAATCTTTGTTGCAAAGAGCAGTGTATAACTGGTTGACATAAGTATTGCGTCTTGCTCTGAAGCCGACTGTTTTGGCAAGATGTTCGACTATATTATGGACAAAGGCCTCTTTGATCTCGGGATTAGGGATACCAAGATAGAGTTTATTGCCTTTGGCACTTTTTATAGTGAAGTAGCCCATATGACACAAAATGGCAAAGAATGGGAAGTTTGCGTCAGTGGGGTTGGGGTTGTTGATTGACGGAGTCAATTCTTGTTCACTGCCTGCTATGACAGGATTTGGTTTTAAAAAGTCAGCAAGCTCTCCTAAGCCTTTTTTCTGCTCTTCTAAGTTGTTTAAGCAGTAAACCACTATGGGAGGAGTGGGCGCTCCTCTCCTTTGCCAGTAGAGTTTAAAACCTTCGCTTGGATTACTAAAGAATTTCATCACTGAAAAGGGGTTGTAAAGTTGAGTTTTGGCATTTCTGTCAAAGCAATAGCCGCCATAGTAGTATTTGATCTCATCCAAAACCTTTTGTCGATCCCAGTTTTTATCAGGCTCTTGTTGTTTTAAAACCAAAGCTGCATTATCAATATAGCCCCCAAAGTACGTTTCAAGCTCATCCTGGGTAATGCCGGTTAAAGAGCCATACATAGGGTCAAAGGAAAGATCTACAAAATTACTGGGGTCGGAGAATAGATTAAGATTGGAAAATCGGTAAACTCCGGTAATAAAGATAAAGCGGAACTTGCTAATGTTAGTTTTTAAAAGATTGAAAAACTGATTGAGGACCATTAGGCGTTGTTCAAATTCCTCGTTATCATTCAAAGCATGGGTAAGCGGGTCACTATATGTATCCATCAACAAAACCAGAGAATCGTTTTCAATTGACTGCAGGGCGCTTGTTAGGGCCACATCCCATTCAACTGTACGATCAACCTCAATCCCGACGCTCTTCAGTGCGAAAGAAAGATGACTTCCAAACACCTGCTTATAATTTTTGGTCTTATTAAACTCACATGTTAGATTTAACATAAGCCTGATGACTTTGTAAGTATAGTCATTCCACAAGTTATCGCGCACAAGCTTAAGGCCTTTAAATCTTTTAGTGCCGCGGGCAAAGAGCTCATAGAAGGTGGAAACCAGGAATGTTTTACCAAAGCGGCGGGGACGGGATAAAAAGACAATACCTCTTTTTTTGGCAATCTGTGCCACTAAATCAGTCTTATCGATATACAGCAGCTTGTTATCAATTATATCGTCAAAGTCCAGAAGGCCTATTGGCATGGGATCTTCTAATAAGATTTGAGCAGGTGTCGTCATAATAATCTCCTTTGATGTCAGGTTTTAGCATAGCACTTAGCAATAACAACAGCCAAAAGTGAATATTGCCTCTTACTCTCATACGCGGTTGCAGGATATGATGAGGCTTCTTACATTCTTCACAGTCTTAACTTAAGTTTGTCATTGCAATAACTATTTCAGGGAGACTTTTGGGGGGGGATTTACTGTGGTGCCGAAGGAGGGACTTGAACCCACACGATATCGCTACCGGCGGATTTTGAATCCGCTGCGTCTACCAATTCCGCCACTTCGGCAAAACACGACTTTGACTGAGGCATTATATGAATTTTACAGATCTTGGCAAGTGTTTTTTGCTACAGACGCCAGAACATTCTGGTAAGACAAAGGAGCACGGGGATGATTTCAAGGCGTCCCATTAACATGTCAAGGGAAAACAGCAGCAGCAAAGGATCTCCTATACCTGCAAAGTTAGCCCGGGGGCCTAATTCAGGACCCATGGCAGGACCTACATTAGAGAGCATGGTAATAGTTGCGGTTACAGCATCGGTGATGTTAAGGCCTAAGGTTGCGGCAATGACGGATGAGACCATAAAGACCATGATCCAGGCAACCAGGAAGGTGATCACGGCCCTTAGGGAATCAACATCCACCCTGGCGCCGTTAAAGCGCGGCTCTACCATGCGGCTTGGATGAATGGACCTTATAAACTGGGCTTTAAACATGGCACAGCATACCTGGATCCTGAAGAATTTAATTCCTCCTGCCGTAGATCCTGAACAGCCTCCTATAGCGAAAATCATGATAAATAAGGCGGTGACAAAGCCGTTCCAGGAGGTAAAGTCATCAAGGGCAAATCCTGTGGTCGAAAGGATGGAAACGGTATTGAAAAGGGCAGTCCTGAAGGTCTTTTCCAGAGGATAGTCAGAGCCTAATATCAGGGAGATAAACACCATTGCGGTAATAATCAGAATAAACAGGCTGTAGCCTCTGACCTGCTCATTTTTAAAAACTCCAAAGATCTTAAAAATATTGAATGAAAGACATCCTAACAGAACCAAAAATGGCAGCGCTCCTAGGTACATAAAGACAATGGCCGTGTACTGTGCCCTGGCACCTAAATCATTCATGGAGGAGTCAAGGGGCATCATCCCTCCTGTTGATACAGTGCACAAGGCGGCATTTACCGCCAAAAAGGGAGGCAGGCCGCAGATAAGATAGCTTATGATACAGGCTGCTGCAGTTATGATGTACCAGGTAAGCAGGGCAAAGGCCATAGTCTTCAGGTGGGGGGTAATCTTTGCGGCATCATCAAAGGAATTAGATTCGGTTTTGAAAATATTAATCCCTCCTGAGGCAAAGCTTGGCAGGGCAGCTGCTGCCAGAACCACAAAGCCTATCCCGCCTAGAAACTGCATCATGGAGCGCCACAAGAGGATGGATCGGGGTCTTGATGCCAGATCATCGATGACGGTAGCCCCGGTGGTGGAAAGTGCCGAAACGCTTTCAAAAAAGGCCCCGATAAAGGAGAGATCTTTGAGCATTAAAAAAATCGGCAAGGCGGCGATGACAGCAGAGAGCAGCCATAAGGTTACCGTAAATAAAAACAATTCCCTGATGCCAAGGTTGGCTTTGGCGCTTTTTCCTGCCTTTTTAAGGAGTTGACTTATGATGACGGCACAACCTGACATCAAGGGAAACTCATAACTGCTGCCGTCATCTGTGATTAAGCCGAAGGCAAGGGGAATAAGACCGATGACTGCCATTGCCAACAGGGCAGGGGAGAGCATTCTTGCCACCAGGGGCAAATTGATAATGGTCATGGCATAAGGATCCAAAAAGGACGCGGCCTGAAAAGTTTCACCAATGCTGCAGCATCCTGCTGCTCTTCCAAGTAGGTTACAATCCTGTCACCTTCACAGAAGATAAAATTGTCATCAATGACCATGACTTTTTTGTCGCGCACTGCCAAAGCAAAGACTACGCCATAAGGAATGGTAAGATCGGAGACCTTTTTGCCGATAACCTTTGAAGAGCGCTTATTGCCTGAAATCTTAAGCTCCATGCCCAAAGAGGCCCCGCCGCGAAACAGCTTTACCTTTTCTACTCCTTCCTGGCGGATCTTGGACAACAGCTCTGAGATGATCTCTTCGCGGGGGCTTACGACGATGTCCATGGCATTAGCGGAGTTTTTTGCCATGTCTCCTAATGAGGCATCCCTTAACACTGTGATGGTCCGCACGGGATCTATGCTGTTGAGCATTAAGGATGAGAGGATATTGTTTTCATCATTATTTGAGGCGGCGATAAAGCGGTCTGATTTATTGATATGCTCTTCGGTTAGAAATTCAAGATTGGAAGCATTGGCCTCAAAGACTTCCACCCCGGTATCCTGCAGATTATCGGCAGAACGCAGGGCCCTGTCATGGTCAGGCTCAAGCAGTTTTACCTTATAGCGGGAAGAGAGACGCTCTGCAAGCTCATCGGCAATGTGAGATCCTCCTGCTATGGTGATTACCTTGGCGGTGCCCATTGAGGGGATCAGGGCAGTTAAAATGCTTTTAGCCCTTGATCTTTCGCAGCATAGGCACAAAGCATCATCTTCTTGAAGAGGCTCATTTAAAATATCGGCAATGGATTCACCGCCGCGGTGCAGGGCTGCTATTTTGATCCTCTCATCAAGCTTTAGGATCTCTGCTGTTTTTTGGCCTATCAGCCTGCCGCCTTTGACACATTTTACCTCCATCATTACGATGCGATTGTCACAAAAATTTCCGATACACCCTGCCCCTTCAAATTCTAAAAGATCGATGATGGCATTGGCGGCAATAAGCTCGGGGCAGATGATATTGTCTATGGGGATGGCATTGTGCCCGAATAAATCCGCAGCTTTGGTCAAATAGTCCCTGGCGCGGATCCTTGCTGTTTTGTTGGGGATCCCAAAAAGATATCCTGCAATACAGCAGGCGGTAATATTAACTTCATCATTGTCGGTAACGGCTGCCAAAAGTTCGGCATTTTCAGCACCGGCTTTTTTCAGGGCAGAAGGCAGGGAAGGATGCTCTTGAACTACCCTAAGATCAAGGCGCGTTGAGATCCTGGACAATACCAGGGAGGGTTCGTCCACCAAAGTTACGGCATGACCGCCTCCTACCAGATATTCAGCAAGCTCTATCCCCACCTTGGTGGCCCCAAGTATGATGATCTTCATCTTTAAGCATTGCCTCCGCCACAACTTTTGGCATTGTAACTCAAAGTAAGGCGGCTTTTATGAATCTTGCATAGAAGAAACCGTCTCCTCCGTCATCACCGGGAAGCCGCTGTAAAAAGCCCATGCTTGTGCCTTTAAATACAAAAGGCAGCAGCTTAAAGTCAGGGTGATTTTTCAAAAATGCCTCCACTCTATCCTGGTTTTCCTCCCGAAGCAGGGAGCAGGTGGTATAAAGCAGCACCCCGCCTTCTTTTAGAAGTTTGGATGCCTCATCGAGGATCTTTTCTTGAAGATGGGTTAGATTTTCAAGATCTGATTGTCTTCTTAGCCATTTAATGTCAGGATGGCGGCGAATCACCCCGGTACCTGAACAGGGTGCATCCACTAAAATTCTGTCGAAACTGTCTGCTATCAAAGGATGGCAGCTTAAGGTGGCAGCATCGGTTTCAATTAAATTTACCTCATGCCCAAGACGCTCCATCAACTTTACAATGGTTTTGGCACGCTCATGATCAATTTCTACTGCGGTGATCTGTGCTTTGGGCGCCAGTGCTGCAAGGTGGGCAGTTTTCCCTCCCGGGGCGGCACAGCAGTCTAAAATTTTAAGATTTACCCTATCAAGATTGGGAAAGCTGTCTTCACAAAGCAGCAGGGGGGCTGCAAGCTGGGCACTAAGATCCTGAATGACAACCTTTCCTTCCTTAAAAAGGGGGATCTTAGAAGAGGGCATGGGCTTTTCAAGCAGAACAGCACTTTTAAGCAAAGGGGACAGTGCGTACTTAATGCCTTGTGATGACAGAAGTTTTTCATAGTCTTTGGGATCTTCTTTGTCTTCACAGATCCTGAGCCACAGGGGGGCATGCTCATTGGATGATGCCAAAATATTTTGGGTAAGATCTCCATAGTAATCATGAAGTTTTAGGTATAGCCAGTCCGGGAAGGAGTATTTTACAGCTGGGTCAGAAGTTTCAGTAAGCCTGCTGTCCTCCCTTAAAAAACGCCTTAAAACGGCATTGATAACGGTACGGTATTTTTGGCAGCGGCACATGGCGCAGGCCCCGACTGCTGCGGATACTACGGCATGGGGCGGGGTTCTCATAAAGCACAGCTGATACAAAGCCGTTAACAGCAGATTTTGGGCATTGCGAAAGGAAGATGGGATCTTAACTTTAAGAAGGGGCATCAGGGTATGGCATAACAGTCTTCGGTGACGCAAAGTGCCGTTTACTATCTCAGTTACTAAGGCAGTATCTTTTTCATCCAAATGGGAAGTATGCTCACTTACTGCCGGCATAAGTGATCTGCCGCATTCTACCGCAGTTACTATCTTGGCAGCCGCTGCCCGGCTTGCAGAGCCTTTGGTACTGTTGTTATGAGAAGCATTTTTGGTCACAAAGCCCCGAGGGTTATTTAAGGCATTTTTGTTATGGTAGGGTTGGCAGGGGCCGCCGCATTTTTT
>CAYNSI010000001.1:29857-34632 GCA_964399665.1 uncultured Enterobacterales bacterium
TCTTTTTTTTGGCTGCTATCTGAAGGGATAATCTGAACGCTTATAGTGCTGCCCTTAGAGCTTATAACCGCGTCGGTAATCGGGGATGGGAACTTTTTGCCTCCTTTTTGATAAGGCCTAAAGGTTTTAGGTTTCTTTTCCCCTAAGGCATGATCTGATTTGTCAGGTTTTTGGGGCATCTTAGGTTACAAGCTCCCCGGGCTTGAAAAGATCTTTTTTGGAGCGTAATAAATCCGCGGCATTAACAGGACCTTTGCCTGGGGCTTGGATCACGGTAATTAAAAGCGCGCCTTCTTTTGCGGCAATTTCCAAGCCTCTTTTACTGCTTAAAACAGTACCTAAGGGGCCCTTATTGTCTGTAGCTTCGGCCTTTAAGATCTTGTAGTTAACTCCCTTATGGCAGATCACCGCCACAGGCCAGGGATAGAAGCTGCGCACTTTTAAGGCAAGGGCAGGTGCAGGGCGTGAAAAATCAAGCAGTGCCTCTTCTTTGGTGATTTTGGCAGCATAGCTTACTTGACTTTCATCCTGAACCTCGGGGGTAAGTTTGTCCTCCAGGATTTGAGGCAGAGTATCAGTAAGAGTCTGCGCTCCCAGCAGGGCAAGCTTTGCAAACAGGGTCTTTGAGGTGTCCTCACGGTCAATTGAAATAGAGGCTTTTTTAAGAATATCTCCGGCATCAAGCTTTTCTACAAGCCTGATAATGGAAATGCCGGTCTCCTTTTCACCGTCTAAAATCGCCCTTTGAATCGGGGCGGCGCCCCGATATTTTGGCAGCAGTGAGGCATGAACATTAATGCATCCAAGCCTTGGGGCATTAAGGATTGCAGACGGCAGAATGATGCCATAGGCCGTGACCACGGCAAGATCTGCCCTGAAGGATTTAAATTCCTCAACTACGGCAGGATCTTTAAAATCAACAGGCTGTATGACTCTAAGACCGTGTTCCTGAGCCACAATTTTTACCGCTGATTTAGTAGTCTTATGACCGCGTCCTGCCTCCCTGTCAGGCTGGGTATAGACGGCCAGGGGAATAAAGCCCTTATCTATAAGAGCCTTAAGATGAACTGCGGCAAATTCAGGAGTGCCTGCAAAAATAAGCCTGGGAGGGGAGGTTTGCATCAGTGTTCGGCCTTGCGCTTTAACTTGGTAAATTTTTTCTTTAAAAGTTCCCGTTTTAACCTGGAAAGCTTGTCAATAAAAAGTTTGCCGTCCAAATGATCTATTTCATGCTGAATACACACTGCAGGAAGCCCTGTTGCCTGATACTCGGCAAACTCCCCTGCAACATTTTGATATCTTACGGTAACTTTGTTAAAACGTTCTACCTCGGCCCGGTAGTCCGGCACTGAAAGACAGCCTTCTGTTGCCATGACGGGCTCATCTGATGCCGTTATTACAGGATTGATAAGGACGGCCTTAAAGGAGCTTTGCGGCTCAGATTCTATTTCTTCAGGATCTAAGGAGACTTCGGGGACATCCATGACAATAATACGGATATTTTCCCCTATTTGTGACGCGGCAAGGCCTATGCCGTCTCCTTGGTACATGGTGTCAAACATGTCCTCGCTTAAGATTTTGATATTATCGTCAAAGACTGTTACTTCCCTACATGCTTCCCTTAATCTTTTATCAGGGTAGGTAACTATTTCCCTTTGAGCCATGGCAGTTTTATCCTCAACATTGATGGCGCAGATCTTAGCATAAAGACGGCCTCTTCATTTTAAGGCTCCTTCTAAAGCGTATCTTAAAATCACAAAGCTTTAAGGCTTTATAAGGTCCGAAACTGCGCGGATAGCAGATCTTTTAAGGCTGCACGCAACAAGCCTTCATAGTGAATTTAAGGCAAAAACATAAGGCAGTAAATTACCTATCAATTGTGGCGTAAACCCCCTCGCTTCAGCGATGGGGATATAAGCTGCTCCCGCGCAAGCGGGACATATTTTTGCTAGCGTTAGATATCTGTATGCTGTAAAATTCTCTACATAGGGTAGGACAGACCCGAATCTTCGCTTGTGGGCATCATGTAAGACCTTCTGAGGCGAAAGTCGAAGAGGCTGTGGTGGGAGAAGCGGGAATCCCCCGCCTTTAGGCACGGGGAGTGTCAAGAGAAAACATGCTTAACTTGCACTATCACCGGTCTGCTGCACCATGGTGGTCTTTCAGGGTAAGACCTTTATGCAGGGGTTAGCGTTTAGACCAGGTTTATCCAACAAATGCCCGGAGGATCAAGATTCTCGGCAGGATCCTATTGTTATTCGGTCTCTTCAGCAGAAAATACAGAATTGTCACTGCCAAAATCATTTCTGCAGTAGGCTTCGGCATCCCAGTCATTGTCATATCTTTCACTACCGTCAGGCATTACCAGCCTGAAGCGGTACTGATAGCTTGGCCTGACGCCGCGTTCAATGGTAATTGAGCCGCGGAAAGTGCCGTTTTTCTGGGGTTTCATTGCAACAGGCTGCCAGTCATTGTGTTCACACAACAGGAAAATCTGCTCGGCTCCCTGGGCTGCTTCTTTTTTAATATAAAAAGAAACGGTAACTTTTTTTTCCGTAAATCTTTTGGAAACGCTCATCTGTTATAACTCCCTACAGCGCGGCTTAAATGAGGATCTAAAGGGTTTTGGTAAAAGTTCATCAAGCGCACGCTTTTGCTGCGATCTTAAAAAGTGTAAGTAGAGGATTGGTAAATCTATCGTAACAAAGCCGGTTGCGATTTCCCCGACCTTCAGTTGCTCATTATACCGAAAAAAAGAGTGGGGATGGTAATTTCTTCACTAGTATAAAAATTATACTAAACAGAGCAGGGATCCTGCTGCCCTGGTGCGGGCGCCGGGATCTATTGCTGCATCGCCTCTTGTTCACGGATGGCATCTTCTATCCACCATTTGTTGTTATTAAGCTCCTGCACTGTTTTGGGATTTTCAAGACCATCAAGAAAAACTATCTGCCCCATGAGAGGGTAAAGGGCGGTATTGTCCTGTGAGGACATGGCAGCATCAAAGCGCAGAAAAGGATCATCCCAGCTGTGACTTGACATGGCAAAGCGTCCTGCGTGCAGCGGGACTGCAAAACGGGCCATGACATCTAAAGAAGACTGGGCACTTTCTTCAGGAGTCATGTGGATCAGGGGCCAGTTTTTGTTGTACTGACCGCACTCTAGCAGGGCAAGCTTGATGTCGGGAAATTTTTCTCCAATACTTTTAAAGTGGGAGCCATAGCCGCTGTCACCTGAAAGATAAATGGCATCTTCACCTTCGCGGGTGATGACATAGCCTGTCCACAAGGTCCGGTTTCTTGAAAACAGTCTTCCGGAAAAGTGCCTGGCGGTGACAAAATTAAAATTAAGGTCGTAAAAGGAAATGATATCCCCCCAGTCACCTTCTTTGATTTTATCGGCAGGAATTTTCCAGGCTTCCAAATGGGCGCCCACTCCCAAAGGACAGATAAAAAGCTCCACCTTGTCGGCTAAGGCCTTCATGCTGTCCATTTCCAAATGATCATAATGATCATGAGTTAGGATCACCGCCTCAATATCAAGATCTTTGAAGTAATCAAGCGAAAATACCGGATCTTCAGTGAAGGCAGTGTTCAGGAAGGGGGCCGGTGCTGCATAATCATTAAAGACGGGATCGACAATGAAGATCTTGCCGCTAAGCTTAAAAAGAACCGATGAGTGTCCCAGCCACACAAAATAATTATCGGCATTTTTTAAGGTTTCCAAATCAGGCAGTACCCTTGTTAAGGGTACTTCAGGCTTGAGGCGTTCCCAGTCATTGAAAAGAAAATTCCAGTAGTTTTCAAGGGTTGAAGAATCAGAAGAGAACATTGGAGTCTCTTCTAAATTATGAAAGGTCCCGTCGCGGTAGTGAGGAGATCTTTTGACGTTCTCAAGGCGCTCTCCTTCAGGAAGCTTTCCTAAGATGGCACAGGAGGAAATTACCGTGGCGCAGATTAAGGCTGCAGCACCTGTTATCAGAGCTCCTATGGTAAGTTTTAATTTTCTTTGCATTTTGTCTCCCGGACCACAACATTAATCAGGGTTTAAGGTTCAAGGTTTCAAGGCGGGCTCTTAAAAACTCCTCCGCTGCCATGGAAGAGCCGTCTTCAAATATCACCTCATAGGGGATCCCCGTTAGGGATGATTTTGAGGCTGCCTCCGAGATAAATTGCTCGACACTTTGAAGATCATCTTTTAGGTAGTCAAGTTTCCTTGCAAGATGGGAGGCTGCTCTTGAGGCCGTGTAAGATCTGCCGTTTCTTACAAAGCTTAAGTGATCTTGTTTTTTAAGATCTTCAATCAAAGCCTCACAAATTTTAAGGCTTTGATCATCCAGGGCAGCAGCTGGCTGGATAGAGAATATGACAAATACAACAGCAGCCAGAGCCTTGACTTTTACAATTGTTGGGAGGCTTTGTTTGATAAATGAAAACGAAGCTTTTATCACGGCAGGTCTCTTAAGATTTCAGAAGATGTTGTAGTGTAGAAAGTAACTTTAAGGCTTAACATGCCTGATTCTCTCAATTTTCAACCTTTTTGTGCGGCAAAAAATGTAAGGATTTAGGAGTTTTTGGGCACTGGTATTAAATCAGGACGATGGGCGTAACAGCACTTGTCCATGCTATGATAAAACCTGAAATCTAAGGGGATTATTATGACGATACCTGCTCAAACCTTATTGAGAGCGGCCTTGCCGGTAGGCCTTGTAAAATTTGCGAATATAATTAATAACAAGCTGCTGTATGTCGATAAAACTGACCTGGTGGCCCAGA
>CAYNSI010000002.1:0-34314 GCA_964399665.1 uncultured Enterobacterales bacterium
TTTCCAAGCTCAATTATCCGCATCCAAAGCCTTAGCCTGCCATTGCTGTCACAATGGATCAGCCCTAAATTAACCATTTCATCTATAAGAACATAAACAGTGCTGCGCGGCAGATTCAAGGATGACACAAGATCTCCTGCCGTGACCTCACCATGGTTATTTTTAATGTACTGCAAAATATTATGGCACCGGGATAATGCAGGCACTCTTGATTTGCGCTCACTATTTTCACTCATGTAAAGCCCCTCTTTTTAATCGAAAAAACAAGCTGTTAATTTTCTTATGAACACTAGCGTATTATAAGTCTATTATTTTGAATCAGATAATATCCCAATAACCATTTGATATATAAATATTAAATATAAGGAAAGCCGCTTTTTATGCATCTATTGTATTAGACGATTGAAACGCATATTAGAACTATGTGATACGGATTGTATTCTTTCCCCGCACTTTACCTATAACTATGGGTCACCCAAGCCATCTAAAGAGGATCTCATTTATCCTACTCCCCCTGATTAATATTAAGCATCAGATCCCCTGACATTCGGTTGAAAAATCTTATAGGGCTCGAACTTTTGATCTCAACAACTTTGAACCTCGATCATCTTAAATTTTGACCTTAAATTAAGAACCAATTTTTACTCTCGTGGTTGTTTGTTAGCAAAAAGGAACTTTTTGCAAAAGATCTCACTATAAGAGCCTATTTTTTAACTTTCTTGACTTCTGCACTAGTGCCTCTCTAAGCCATGGCCTGCCCTGCGACAAGTCAGGTGTCTCCAAGGCAACAGGGTAAACCTGCTGCCAAATGTACTTACATACCCAGCATATTGGGAATGAACATGGAGAACCACGGCACGAAGCTGAAGAGCAGGCCGCAGGCAATTTCCACCAGAATAAAGCCGATAAGCGCTCTAGCTACCCCGATAACAGGTCTTCCCGAAATGCCGCTTGCAATAAACATGCAGGTGCCAAACGGCGGCGTGCACTGGCCCATCGATAAGATGAAAACCACAACCAGGCCAAACTGTACAGGATCGATTCCGTAGCTTACCGCCAGGGGAGCCAAGATCGGTCCTAAAATCAGGATGATAGAGCCGTTGTCGAGGAACATGCCTGCGATGATCATTATGATGTTGATAATGATCATGAACAAAATCCAGGTATTGCAAAAGCCCATGAACCACTCGGTGACCTTGACCGGGATTTGGTAGATGGTGACCAGATAAGCAAACACCGAGGCCGAGGCGACCAGACCCATCAGATTGGCCGTGACGATGGCGGTATTCTGGGAGATCCTCCACAAATCCTTCAAATTGATGTCTTTGTAGATGAACATGCAAACCACGATGCCGTAGAACACCGACACCACTGCAGCTTCGGTTGGGGTGAAGATGGCCGCATAAATGCCCCCCAAAATGATGACTGGCATCAAGAGAGCCCAAAAAGCACGCTTGAAGGAGGTTGTTACATTGGGCACCTTAAAATCGCTGCCTTTGGGGAAGTTGTGTTTCTTGGCCATGACATAGCAGTACAAAGCGAGCATCAGGCCGCAGAAGATGCCAGGGATAATACCTGACATCAGCAGCGAGGAAATGGAGACGCCGGTGATGGTTCCGTAAATTACGAATACCACCGAAGGAGGGATGACCACACCCAAGGTGCCTCCGATGGCCTGCACGGCTGCCGAATAATCGCGAGGGTAGCCGCGCTTGACCATTTCAGGATACATAACGCTACCGATGGAAGCCGTGGTTGCTATGGACGATCCTGAAATCGCTGCAAAGAAGGCACAGGCTGCCACCGCCACGATGGAAACGCCGCCAGCAATCCAGCCTATCAAGGAGTCGGCAAAATCGATAAGGCGTTTTGACAGACCTCCGTTGCTCATGATGTCGCCTGCCAGCATAAAGGCTGGGACGGCCAGCAGCGAAAACGAATCGGCGCCTGCGAACATGCGCTGGGCGATGATGACAAAGGTTAAACTGGGGTTTAAAGCCACCGAAGTGACGCAGGCCAGGGCCAGGCTCCACATGATGGGAACGCCAAGGATAAGCGCAATTATCAAAGTGGCAAACAGAGCTAAGGCTGCAGGTTCCATTAATTTACTCCTTATGCACTACGTTATTTAGCATCCTGCTCTTTGGAGACTAATGCTCCTGTCAAGGTAGGATCCATGAGGACTTTGATGTGTTCGATTGCCTTAAGAAAAAGGGCAATGGTCGACAGAACATAGCCGCCAAAGACCACAGAGTACATGATGATCATGGGGATACGCATGGCAGGCGATTTTTGCACTCTGCCCACTGGGAATAGATCGACGGCATAGGAGGCAATAAGGATACAAGCGATGGCTCCTACCACGGCGTGCATCAAAGAGAGACCTGCGCGGCCCTTGACGGTCTTAAACAAAGTTTGGATGGCGTCAATCTTGATGAGCTTATCCTGCGTAACGGCGATGTTAATGCCGACGAGCACAATGAACACGAACAAGTAGCGGGACAGTTCTTCTGACCATGGCAGGGAATAGAAAATTACGTACCGCGTGAAAACCTGCACAAAGATCACGACCATCATGATCAAGAGAGCTGCCGAAATCAGGGCCAGCAACAGTTTTTGAAACGCGCGGAAAAATTTATCGATAGTAGAAAGCATATTTCCTCCAATCACGAGGCTGTTACCCCGTGATCTCAAAGAAAAAACTGTGACGAAGAGTTATTGATTGTCTTGCACGATTTTGATGATGTCAGGATAGGCTTCAAACTGCTCTTTGAGGAAGTCTGCAGTCTTGACACGGATGCTTTCCTTATCTGGTAAGGTCAAAGTCATGCCCCTGGAAGTCAGGTTACCGACAGCCTCTTCAGCTTGTCTGCGCTGCTCCTCTCGCTGATATGCACCTGCTTCCTTGGCAGAATCGTAGACGATCTTTTGCTGCTCAGGGGTAAGACGATTCCAGGTTTGGGCGCTCATGATGATGAAGATGGCTGAGTAGTTGTGATCGGTCATGGCCAGATAGTCATTGACCTCGTTAATGTTGTTGCCGTCGAGCACTGAAATGGCATTCTCCACGCCGTCAATGGCCCTTTGCTGCAAAGCTGTGTATGCCTCACCCCATGACATAGCCACAGGGTCAGCGCCCAAAGCCTTCCAGAACCCCTGATGCACACGCGAATCCATAACGCGCAGTCTGATACCTGCGATATCATCAGCATTATTGATGGGTCTGGTAGAATTGGAGAATTCGCGAAAACCTACTTCCCAAACGTCGATGTTGACCAGATTAATGCCTGCATTGTTGATCTCCTGCGTGTAATATTCGGTCAGAGGGCCGTTGTTTGCAAAAAGCTTATCGGCGTGCTCATAGGAGTTGATGAGGTAGGGAATATCGATGGCCTCGATGTCGGGGATGAAGGTGGTCATGACCGACTGATTCACGGCACCGATATCCAAGGTGCCTAGCTGGCAGTTAACCGCATAGTCGCTTGCGCTGCCTACCGTGCCGTTGTTGAATACTTGAATCTGCACTTCCCCATTGGTTCTCTCATTGACCAGCTCTGCCCACTTGGCCAGCCCCTTGGCAACGGGCACGGTTTCAGGGGCGTCGTGGCCTGCTCTCATGACAACGGGACTTGCGCTTGCTGAAGCAACTGATAAAGCCAAGATGCATGCGGATAAAAAGATTTTCATTTAGGTTTCTCCTAGAAATTAGTCACATGTTAGCTGGAGTTTGTTCTGCTAATAACTTGTTATAAAGCAGTGATGAATCAGGTTAATCATAAGATTGCCCTCAACATTTATTGCATGTAAGAAGTAGTATAGAGTAATGTAGCATAAAGACTTTGATCTCGGTTACACTTTTCTATAAAAATATAAACATGTCTATTCAAATAGAACAAAAAACACACAAGAAAAGAAGCATTTTTGTGGTTTATATAGCTAAAAACATTGAAAAGTATATTGTATATTATTGTAGACAAGAACTCTTTTTTTTTCCAAATGTGACACAGATTGTATTCTTTTACCGACATTTTTCCTAAACTCACAATGAGTTAGTCAAACCATCTAAAGAGGGTCTCATTTATGAACAGGAATAAATTTGGTTTAAAAGCCATTGCTGCCGTCCTTGCAGTATGCGTATCACTTGTTGCTGCAAATTCTGCCCAGGCCCGCAATCTTCGTATCGGGCATTCCCATGTTGAACATAAGGCCACCGATATTTCCTTCAGGGCCTTCGGAGAGAAACTTGCAGAACTTTCAGGCGGTGAACTTACCGTTACCATTTTTGCCAACGGCCAGCTGGGAGGCGAAAGGGAAATGGCCGAGCAGGTTCTCAACGGCGCCCTTGATATCTCCATGGTAGGCGGACAGATGATTGAAAGCTTCTTCTCCCGCTATGGAGTTTTAAACATGCCCTATCTGTTCACAAGCGTTGATCATTTATTAGCCTTTGTTAGATCAGATGACGCCCATAAATACCTGCTTGACGTTACAGGAGATCTAGGCTTTAAGGGGTTGTGGCTTGAA
This sequence comes from uncultured Enterobacterales bacterium, assembly GCA_964399665.1. Lineage (GTDB taxonomy): Bacteria > Pseudomonadota > Gammaproteobacteria > Enterobacterales > Succinivibrionaceae > Avisuccinivibrio_A. Next base: position 4,525 of record CAYNSI010000002.1, read on the forward strand.
GGCTCAGGTCCCCGCAGTTTTTACACTAAAAAAGAAGTTACCAAACCTGAAGATCTTGACGGCCTGAAGATGAGGGTGCCGGAAGCTCAGATGTCTATTGATACCGTAAGATATTTGGGAGGACAGCCTACTCCGCTGTCATCAACAGAGGTTTACTCAGCATTGCAGCAGCAGGTAATTGATGGGGCCGAGAATAATTTTGTTTATTACGTACAGTCGCGCCACTTTGAAGTTGCTCCCTACTTCTGTGAAGATGAGCACTCCATGCCTCCTAATGTAGTGATCATGTCCCAATACGTCTGGGATGATATGTCAGAACAGGAGCAGCAGTGGGTCCTTGAGGCAGCAAAGGTCGGACAGGAAGCCCAGATACAGGCATACCTCCAAGAAATGGAAGAGCACATGTCTCAAATAGAAGAGCTTGGCATCAAGTACCTGAAGGTTGACAAGACCCCCTTTGTGGAAAGGACCAAGCCAATTCTGGAAGCTGAGTTGAACAATCCTGACCGCGCTGATTTAATCAGGGCCATCCAAAATCTCCAATAGCTTATTTTAAGCTGTGAGATTGGGTTTTCGTTTTTATGATCCTCGTGCTAAGGAGGCGCTATGGATTTTCTTAAGTTGGTAAGAAGAAGCATGGACAGAGCCCTGTTCCTTATCAACGGCATTCTCTTGCTTCTTTTGGTTTTAGATGTATCCTGGCAGGTGCTTGCGCGCTACGTTATGACGTCTCCTAGCACTTTTACGGATGAAGCGGCCCGGTACCTAATGGTTTGGATGAGCTTTTTGGGAGGAGCTTGGCTTTTTGGCAGTAACTCCCATTTGGCAGTAAGCTCCCTTCGCGACATGATGCCCAAAAATGTCCGTTATTTCGTCATTCAGTTTACCTATGTGCTTATTGTGGTATTTGCGGTACTAGTGATGATCTATGGTAGTCAGAGACTTATTTTAAGAACTATGGCCCAGCCGTCCCCGTCACTGGGGATCCCTATGGGAGCCTTTTACACTATTCTGCCCATAAGTGCCGTCTGCATCATCATCTATATGATCCTTAACATCGTAGATGAAGCCGTAAAACACAAAGAGGAGGCCTAATAATGGACGCAGGATTAGCTCTGTTTTTAATTTTTGCCTTTCTTATTGCCATCGGTGCGCCGATAGCAATTGCCATAGGGGTCTCTTCGGTGGTCATCCTAATATCAGCCATGCCTTTTCAGGTGGCTGTTTCAACGGCAGGCCAGAGGATGGTAAACGGGATAGACAGCTTCGCCCTTCTTGCAGTACCCCTTTTTATCCTGGCAGGCAACATTATGAATCACGGGGGGATAGCCAAACGTCTGGTTGAGTTCGCCTACCTTTTCGTGGGCAGAATTCCAGGTGCATTATCCCACGTCAATGTCGTAGCAAACATGATGTTTGGTGCCGTTTCAGGTTCAGCTTCGGCTGCAGTAGCCGCTGTGGGAAAAACTCTTCTGCCCCAGGCCAATGAGAACGGCATGGATAGGTCTTTATTTACCGCAGGCAATGTGGCATCAGGCCCCTGCGGCCAGCTGATTCCCCCGTCAAACGGCATGATAGTCTATTCGGTGGTATCAGGCGGCACCTCCATAGGAGCACTGTTTCTGGCAGGCTATATCCCGGGGATCCTTATGGGGCTGGGAGCCATGCTGGTTATTGCTGGGTACTTCAAACTTTATCCTCACCTGGCAGGAAGGCGCGAGATAATAAAATACACCCTGATGCAGGCTTTAATCGTCACCTGGAGGGCCTTCCCCAGCCTGGCTATGATTATCGTGGTCATAGGAGGGATCATAGCCGGCATATACACGGCCACTGAGGCAGCCTGCTCTGCAGTGGTATATGCTTTTGTACTCTCGTGCATTTACCGGCAGATAAACTGGCAGATAATTAAAAATATCGCCAAAGACTCCATTGAAGTAAGCTGCCTGGTACTATTTTTGATAGGAGCCTCATCGGTCATGTCCTACGTGCTGGCATATACCCAGCTGCCAAAGACTATTTCCGATGCCATCCTGGGAGCAACCCAAAGTCCGATAGTGATTCTGCTTATCATGAACATCATTCTGCTTATTGTAGGAATGTTTATGGATCTGACACCGGCGCTTTTGATCTTTACCCCGATCTTTCTGCCCATTGCCATACAATTGGGGCTTGATCCGGTGCACTTTGGTCTTATTATGATGTTCAACCTCTGTATTGGCATTACCACACCTCCTGTTGGAAGCGCGCTGTTTGTGGGCTGCTCAATAAGCGGGGAGACCATTGAAAAAGTCTCGCGAAAACTCGTGCCGTTTTTTATCGTGGAAGTCATGGTACTGATGTTGGTAACCTATATTCCGGCGCTGTCGCTAACCATCCCGCGCTGGGCCGGACTGTTATAACCTTCAGCAGGAATTTAAATGAGGTAATGTTATGAGCACTCAATGTTTTTACTGTGAAAATGGGGAAACCAGAAAAAATTTGATGATAGAGGTCTGCACCCTTAAAACTTCCACGGTGTATTTGAATAAGGATCAAAAACATCCGGGGCGTGTGGTGCTGATGTTTTACCGGCATGCTGAGGAAGTCTGTGATCTGACCGCAGAAGAAAACAGCTCATTTTTTGCAGAACTATCCCTGGTGGCAGGAGCCGTAAAAAATCTTTACCACCCTGACAAAATAAATTATGCCATTTATGGAGATCTGGTACCGCATCTTCATGTGCATATTGTCCCAAAATACAAGGACAAACTGCAGTGGGGAGGTCCTTTTGTAGATTCGCCTGACTTGAAAGTCACTTTAAGTGACGATGACTATCAAAAAATGGTCACGCAGTTAAAACAGGAGATCCTCAAATAAGTTTTGTGGTTATAACTTGACGGCTTAGGAAAGATTAACTATGAAAAATTTCAATTTTTGCAGACCCACGGATTTTTACTTTGGACGTGGGGAAGAAAATAAAGTAGGAGAGATCTGCAGGAAACATGGTGCTGAAAAAATCCTGCTGCATTTTGGCGGTCAGTCGGCAATAAAATCAGGACTGCTTGCCAGGGTGGAAAAGTCCCTTACTGATGCCGGCGTAACTTTCATAAAATTAGGGGGAGTAAAACCCAATCCTACCGCTGATTTGGTTTATGAGGGCATTGATCTCTGCCGCAAAGAAAAGGTGCAGCTGATCCTGGCAGTTGGAGGCGGATCTGTTATCGACAGTGCTAAGGCCATAGCCTTAGGCGTCCCCTATGAAGGTGATTTCTTTGACTTTTTTATGGGGAAAGATACTCCGAAAAAATCCCTCCCAGTAGGAAGTATCCTGACCATTGCAGCTGCAGGATCTGAAGGATCCATGAGCTGCGTAATCCAAAAGGAAGTTAACGGCATCATCAAGAAAAAAGGCTGCAATCATCTGCAGAATGTCTGTACATTTTCCATTTTAAATCCAGAGCTTACCTTCTCCCTGCCGCCTTATCAGACCGTCTGCGGCGCCTGCGATATCATGTGCCACGTAATGGAGCGGTATTTTTCCAATACTAAGGAAGTTAAGGTCACTGACGAACTTTGTGAAGGGGTTTTGCGTTCTGTGATTGCCATGCTGCCAAGGGTCATGAAAAATCCTGAGGATTATGAGGCAAGAGCAGCCATTATGTGGGCTTCAACCCTGGCTCATAACGATCTTTTGGGTCTTGACAGGGAGCAGGACTGGGGCAGCCACCGCATTGAGCATGAGCTGTCTGCCCTGTATGACTGTGCCCATGGAGCAGGCCTTGCCGTGGTGATGCCTGCCTGGATGGATTTTGTATGTACTCACGACCCCATGCGTTTTGCACAGTTTGCAGTAAACGTATTCGGATGTCAGATGAATTATGAAAATCCTGAAGAAACGGCACGAGCGGGCATTGCAGCCTTAAGAGCCTTCTGGGGAAGTGTCGGACTGCCTCTTAATTTTAAGGATTTGGGCATCAAAAAAGAGGACATCCCTGCCATTTTGCACAACCTGTCTTTGGGCAATCCTGATCATACCGAAGGACACTTTGTCGTTTTAAGCCTTAAGGATGTAGAAACCATCCTTACCATGGCAGCTGATTATAAGTCATGACAACAAACCGACAGGCAGGTCCCCACTACCATAGCAGGGGGCTTCCTGTCTTGAAACCTCCTTTAAAAAAGGCCCTGAAATCTTCCCGTGCGGCATTTGGCAGATTCAGGGCCTTTTGCTTTTGCTAAAAATTCCTCACTTAAGCTTTCTTGCTATATAGGCTAAGGTTGCAGCTACAGGAGCCCAGGCAATTGCTGCTGCCTGATTAAAACCGCTCCTGCCTTCCATAACTGCACCGCCGCCTCCTGCAACCAATCCTGCAGCCAGGGCAGGCAGCGATCTTGTCATCGCAAAAAACAACATCACCACAAACAGCATCAAAAGCATGTCATTTAGGGTATAGGAGCCGCTGTAATTGACCACCCAGGTGTGGACATTGGTGATAGTACTCATGCCGCTGGTGCACACTAAAATCATCACCATAAGCTGCATTCCCAATGACAGGAGCAGCCTTAGGTAATTAACCGCAAAGGGTCTGGTATAGACAAAGGCGCCAAATCCTAATACCACAATTCCTGCCACGCACAGAATATAGGCTGACAAATAAAGAATGGCATAATTGATAACGCAAAGAAAAAGCAGTATCGACACAAATACCTGCAGCAGCAAAAACAGCAGATCATCGGCAAAACTGCCGCCTCCTTTGACGCGGGATAAGTCATTATTAAGTGACATGACCTTATTTAAAAGATCCACGGGGGTAATGGGATTGCTGCCTTCGGGAAGTTCCATTAGGGACTCAATAACCGCAATGCCTATTTCAGAACCGTGGGACAGGAGAAACTCAAAGATGCCTATGATGACCACCATTTGTACAAATGCCCCGAAGAAGGTCTGTATACTGCCGTCTTCCTTAAAGATAAGCTCCACCCCCTTTAAGGCAAGACCAATAAGGCACAGACCCCAAAAAAGGCGGGAGGCTGCCGTGGTCAGGCGGCTTTCCATGGTTCTTGCTTCACTGACAAAGCTTTGAAAGGAATATCTGAGCATTTGCTCTACATCATCGGCAAAATAACTGGTTTCAGCCATTGCCGCTGTGCTCAGCACACCTAAGCAGATGATAAGTACCGCGCCTGTGACAGTCCAAAATCTCATAGACTCCCGTCCTTCCAGGCCTGCAGATCAAAGCTGAAACTCTGCTGATAGGGTACTTCATCCTTGTAGGAAGCTTCCTGCCTTTCTGCTTTCTGCAGATTATCGTTGGAAGTTCTTGCCATCTTGGTGCCCAAAAGAGTAATGAGCTGATTTACCTGGGTATTCAAGTCCATTATCGAATTTAGGGTCATGGCATTTATTTTGGCAAGATTATCCAGGGTATCTCCTATGCCTTCTGAGCTTTGGGACTTGTTCATCATGGATTTGATGAAATCGGCATCCTGCTTCATTTTAGACTGCATGGCATCAGCATTCTGCATGGCGGTGCGTGAAGTCGCAATGGCATTGTTGTCCAGGGTCTTAAGGTAGGAGGCAAAATCGCATCTGCCGCTTGAAAAACATGTAGCCCAGGCCGATGATTTTTGAAAGGATGACAGATAAGATGACAGCGAGCCTGCTTCTGACCAGAGATCTGCTGCTGCACTTACCAAAGTTAAGGTGCGCTCGGTAACCGACTTGGTGTCATCCCACAAGGTAAGATTCGGCATTGAGGCATTCTTTTTGGCAAGGCTGAAGCGATCCTGATTAAGCGAATAATTATTCTTAATATTGGTAAGTTGATTTATCTGGGTATTGTTATCTTCAAGCCACTGCTGCATGGAAAGGATCCGCATCGTAAGATTTTCAGCAAGATTGGAGCCGTCAATAACAGGAAGCCCTGCCGATGCCTCCTGCACAGGTAATATTAAGGCCAAAGAGGCTGCCAAAACTGCCGCAGCATATCTTCCGGTATTCTTGATATTTTTAAGTGCTAACAACATTAATGCTCCTCCTTGACTTTAAGAGAAAGGATCCTGATAAGGGCCCTTAAAGCGTATATCTTTTGCCACCACCACATTGAACAGGTACCCGGGCTCCACTTTGAGGGTCGGGGAGATATTCATGTTCTGCTCGATGACGCGGGTTAACACGTTGCCTAAACTTACCCCAAGCCCCTGGGATAAAGCCTGGGAGGCTGAAACACCGTCGCTGTCATATCTGTTGCTGTCGGTTGCAAGAGTAACGGATGCTGTGATCCCGCCTAAAATGACGGCATTGGTCAACAGCCTGAACATATGGTTGTCAACATCAGCATCAAAACCTGAATACCCGTCCATGGCAGCCCCGGGCATAGATCCTAAGGTAAGGGCAGATCCATCAGGATAAATGACCCTGTTAAATCCGAGCATGACACGCTCCTGGCCTATTTTGGGAGAAGAGCCGTACTGGCCTATAAGACGGGAGCCTTTGGGAATTAGGAGGTGATTGCCCATAGCGGAATCATAGACATTCTCAATGACCTGGGCTATGACAAGCCCCGGAAGATCCGAGTTAATTCCGCTTACCAACACCGCGGGGATCACAGCCCCCATCCTGATCATAAAGGGAGTATCAGCAGCCTCAACAGTGTAAGGATGGGCAAAATCACTGCCCTGATCTAATGAATTGTAGGCAGACAAAGTCTTGGAGCTTGATACAAAAGAGCCGCCGCTTCCTGAACCAAAGCCTGAAGAAGTATCGGAAAGATTGTTTAAATTCGCAACGGCCGAGCGCAGCTGACTTTGCTGATAAGATCTAAAATCTCCTGAGGCTCTGTTGTCAGGATCTAAAGTTTCGCTCCTTTTGTCATAAGAATTTGCCTCCACCAGGGTCAATGACACCCTCGAACCTGACTCCAGGGCCCTGAAAAAGGCAGTTTCCCGGTTGCGCGATAGTCTCTTGCGGTATTCCTCAAGAGGATCGCTTTTATCATCAAGTCTTTGATATATTTCAAAGGCCTTATCGTTATCAGACGGGGGCTCTTCAATTACAGGCATGGTAATTAGCGGTTCAGGGATCTCAAATGCTGCCTCAATGTTCTCCTCTTTGACAGGTTTTAAGCTGCGCTGCATTCTTTCAATTTCATCGGCAGCCTTTCCCAATCCCTCATCATAGGTGACGGCCTCTTTTCTATCCTTATTATCAGAGGCTCTGCTGTCTACGGCAAACCAGGCAAGTGCTACCAGGATCACAGAGAAAATAATGATTAATATTGCAGGGGTGCGCGTTAACCTGCCTCGTAGCGGCCGGAAATTTCTAGACTCCATCTTTTACCTCCCCTGACATTAAGGATATAGGAGACAATGAAGTACCTGAGATCCTAAAAGTCTGCGCCAAATGCAGTTTTACGGTGTCTATTTGCGCCAGGATTTCTGAAGATTGAAGACTGTCAACGGATACGGTAATAGTATCCCCGCTGCACTGTTCAATACTTTGGCATACCATAGCCCCCTTTGCCTTAAGGGAACTTTCAAGCTCTGTTTTCAAAAGATCTTCTTTGGGATCTTCCTTTTTGAAAGTTTCCAAAAGAAAGGTGGTTTTAGGCAGAGTATAGTAATGCTCCAAAGCCTCAGTAAAATTGGCAGCTGCATTCTCATAGGAGATCTGCTCTACCCTCTCTTCACTGCCAAAGCCGGCCTGAAGTTTGTCAAAGGCCGTACATGAACTTAAAACAATGACGCCAAAGGCAGCCCAAACTGTAGGAATGATAAATTTCATGCTGTTTTTCCCAAAAGGTAATGTCATTACGCCTTCTCCCTGATTATGGAAACTTCAAGGCTGTCAGAGCCGCTGCCTAAGATAAGTTTGGCTCTGTCAAACAGGCTGTCGACAATAAAACGCCGCCCCTGAATGCGGTAATTGGCAATTGAGGTCTTGTCAGAACCAAAAAATGAAGTGTCGTGCACTATCACAATGGCAGGCATTCTGCCTCCTGGCAGATCTTCAGGCATCTCCACTATGGTGTGTTTGCCGTCATTAAATACCCGAACCGGCATCAAGGCCTTGTCGCCTTTTAATTCATAGGCAAAGTCAAGCTTGTCTACGGTAACTTCGGTACCTGCAATGGTTTTTTTGTCCTGTTCTTGACGCTTTAAATCAGCAAGCTTTGCAAGTCTTTCCTTGGCAAGCCCGGGGTAGGCAAAGCGCACCTGGGGCATGAATTCATCTTCGGTGGACTTTAAAGACATGTGATAGACCCTTTTGTCAGTAGTAACTATCAAAGAAGTCCTAAGTCCGCTGTCAAGAGGCTTTACGATAAGATGCTGCACACTGTCAGAACCGCTTCCTGAGATAGCAGCGTCTACAAACCAGCGGGCCGTGTCCCCCAACTGAACCGAACTTATGATTTCCCCAGGCTCCATGGCAATATCGGTAAGTTCAAGTACTGCACATACGATGACAGGACGTGAAGCTCCATGCGTAAAAATCACCTCCCCTGGCCCTGTGACCTGACCCCTGCCGCCCTGCTTTAAGGTTCTTTGATCCAGGGTTAACAGATCCAGCAGGGCCTTTTTGTCAGCTGCGCTTAAGTAGTTTTCTGATGACTGTCCCTTAAAATCCTCAAGGGCACTGTCTGCATAAGTTTCCGGTAAATACACGGCTGATGCAGCGACAACTGACACTGCAAAACCAAAATTTGCCAGCATATAGGCTTTATTAGACATTGGTAATTACCTCTGAAATCTCAAAATCGGTGACATAAATGGATAAAGGGTTTAAGAGGAGCTTTTGGGCATCCGGATTGGTAATGTTCTCTATCTGATAGCTGACAAGAGCCCTTTGTTTTTTATCGACACTCCGCCCCCCGGTTATGGTGCGCTCATTCCAGTCTATCTGCATAGCCTGCCCCTGCTGGGCAATAACATTGGCAATCTGCACCTCGATGCGCTTTTTCTGCCCTTCATCAAAAGGGTTGACCTTTTTATAAAAGGCATCAAGTTTTTGCTGTGAGGAAGAGCCGTCCTTGACATGGGAATAAACTTTTAAGATGGCCTGCTTTTGAATCATCTGATCTGAGCTTATCTGTCTAAAATCCTTGATAAATCCTGCCAATGTGGCAGCAATTACCTCCATGGGAACTTCAGGGCTTGGGGCAAGAGTGCCTCCTGCTAAAACCACGCCGTGAGAGTCAACGGTAACAAGGTAGGGAATAATGTGGGTGCGCTCGACCTGACGAATATAGGCTGATAAGGAAAAGAAACCAAATGATGCCCCCATAAAAGCGAAGGCAACCAGCAAAGCTCTGCCTTTGAGGACCCTTGATGCCAATGACACAGCCTCAAGCCCTCTGATACTTCTTACAATCTTCTTTGCCATCAGGCAGCCTCCCTTTTCTTGGTGTCAGGGCAGGAGCCTTCAAAGCTGCTGCCTTGTTGAGTTTTGGGACTGTTATAAAAACCGTCCCTGCCGTCTTGTTGCAAACTAGTATCAAGCGGCAGGGAACAGGTTTTACGAGCTGTGGGTGATATCTTGTCCAAACTTGTGGCAGCTGCCTTGAGGTTAGAAGATGCCCCGTCCTCTTTTATGCTGCGATCTTTTATTGAGGATTTAGGTTCATCACAATTTAAGAGAGTGTCATCCTTATTTAAGGCAGCAGGATTGTTAAAAGAACATCTCTTATCTGCTGTAATGCTGCCAGATTCTGTCTTTGGCAGCTTAAAAGCCCCGGATGATGCGAAGCTGTTTTCAGATAATAAGTCTTGAGCATCAGGATTAGGTCCCCCGGGATTTTCCTGGTGTTCTGACATTAAGGAGCTGTCAGGGCACAGCTTTTCACGGCGTAAATGAAGCCCCAGATCAGGACCGTGTTCTGCGTAAAGACTGTCTATCTTGTCTACAATATGATCTCCTGCAAAAGATAACAGCTTAAGCTCCTGGGGCAGCATATTTAACTCAAAAAGGCTGCTGTGGGGGCCTTTTTTAAGAAAGTATTCCTTCTTAGGCTCAAGCCTTGAAATAATCTCAATCTGCTTTAGATTAAGACCAAGCTTTTCATAAATGGGGGCAAGGATCTCCCCTCCTGCGTCGAAGTTTGGCAGGAAGATCCTGGTTTTGGCACAGTCCAAAAAGGCCTCAAAATACGTAGTGCGGGAAAGATCGGTCAGCGACTGGGTGGCAAGCACCACAAAGACATTGTGCTTTCTTAAAGTCTTAAACCATTTGATAAGCTCGGAGGCAAAATAAGGCTCTTCGAGCATAAGCCAGGCCTCGTCTACAATAATGGCCTTGGGTTTGCCGTCAAAACTTTTTTCAAGCAGTCTAAAAAGGTGCTTTAAAACCGGGATCATAAAACGCTTTGAGGACTCAAAAAGACTTGAACACTCAAATACGGTAAGAGGATTTTTAAAATCAGGATTTTTAAAGCCGTCTAATAGAGAGCCGCTGTTTGACTTTACGGTATAGCCTTCAATGGCCTCCTTCAAATGTCTTGAGGACAAAAGCATGTGCAGATCTGACAAAGAGCGCTTTTGTCCAGGTCGTAAGGATAGAAGCTTCAAAGCCTCAGTAAGCTCTAAGCGCAGTGACGCGTTAAGCTCGACACTGCAAAGTCTTGCCATGGTTTCTATGTACTCTAAGGCAAACTCCAAATCCTCCGTGGTATCGATGTACTCTAAGGGACAGAAAGAGGCTTTGTTATTGTCAAAGCGCAAATGCTCACCCTCAAGGGCCCGGGTTAAGGCATAGAATGACCAGCCCTTGTCAAAGGCAAATACCTTGGCATCTTGATAGCGGAGAAAATTGAGCATAATTTCTCCCAAAAGTACGGATTTGCCGGCCCCTGGCGGTCCAATTACTATGGTATTTCCCAAGTCCCGATCATGAAGATTAAGATAAAAAAGCCCCCTGCCGCTGCCGCTGTGACATTGGATCAAAGGAGTATTATTTCTGCCTATCATAGGATGGGGACAAATACTTTCCCCAATCCACGCCTGTGATAAGGGCAGCAAATCCGTTAATACCTCATGATTTACCATGGGACGGCGGACATTTTCCTCAACATGCCCTGGTAAAGAACCCAAAAAGGCCTCTATGGCATTTACGGTTTCCAGACGACAGGCAAAACCCAAATCTTCTATCCTGCGTACTATGCTGCAGGAGATCTTCTCCAAATTGGCAAAATTCTCATCACTGATGCATACCGTGGCACAGTAGGAGCCGAACATGGTATCCCTGGCATCAAGGCGTGCTCTTTCAGCATCCACCTCCTGCACTTTTTCAACGGCATTTAAATTAAGCCTTCCGTTGAGGTTAAAAAGCTGGGCGATAAGTCCGCGCTGGCGCTGCAGCCAGAACCTGCGGTAACGCTCAAGCAAAAAGGCACTTTTAAAATCGTCAAAGGTAAGATACCTGGTGGTAAAACGGTATTCACAGGAAAGAGAAGCCAGGGCGTTTAACACCAAAAAGTTTAATTTTGCCGGGATCCCCTCAATGGCTATCACCGCGCAGTACATTCTGCCTATTTTGGGAGTAAAAGACACCTCCAAATCCTGAGCGGCAATTACGGCATCAAGATAGACGGGATATTCGGGGCAGACAATCTTCTGGGAAATCCCGCTGTAACAGCGGTAAAGATAGGATAAACCCTCGTGACAGCGCTCGCCGTTTTCTCCCGTGATAAAGCCCAAAGGCCGTAACTTCATTACCAAGGAGAGGGTATCTGCTATCGTGCGGCACTCCCCTTCAAAGTTTTCAATCAAAGCTGCGCTTTCTTTGATGCCTGACTCAAAGCTGTAACTGCCCTCCTTTTCAGTCATGATCCTGGTCAATGCCCTTACTGCTGTCTTTTCCCCAAGTTTGGTTAAAGTCAGGTAAAAGCGGGTTTTAAATACCGGTTCTTCCTTTAAAAGAGCAGCTTTTTGATTGTCAAAGGAAGCGGTGAGAGATCCTGGATCAGAGGCTTTGGGAAGATAGTCTCTGACAATTGACCGCAGGGCATCAACATGGACGGCATAATTGCCGCCTAACTTTAAAACGGCTCTTTTAACCATAGTACGCACCTGCAAAAGTCTTGATTCATCCGCTGATCCCAAATCATCCAGAATGAGCTCATAAATCTTCATAAGACCGCCGTTTTTCAGGACGATTACCTCTTCTGATGCCAATGTGGCGTAATCGAGCAGATCAGCTGCCGCCCTCTGGGTAACTTTAGGTTTTGCCTTATGGTTAAAAACCACCAATACCGTTACTGCCGCCAGTAAGGATATAAAGGACAAAATAAGAGCAATTTGAGATAAATACATACGCTCTCCTAGCTGCGGTATTTTTTGAAGGGGACCGAATACAAGGTAGCCTGCGCTCTGTAAAAGCTGCGGTATTTAAGCTGCCTTACATATACGTGCCTTAACTTAAGATCCCGGCGCGCCATCATCCTCAAGGCTGTCATACCCGTGATAAAAGCCCCAAGACTAATAAAGCCTATGAGAAGATCCGCAGAACTTACCGCAAGACCGACACAAAAAAATGCCAAGGTCATGGAAAGTTCCCGATCGCACCCCAAAAAGGTTTGCGGCTCCAGCACAGCCTTGCATACGATAGTTTCAGGCAGCATAATCAAACTTCAAGCTCTTTAATGGATTTAAGCTGACGGACTGAGGATTTGTAGGAGCTCCGATAAACCCCAGGAGTGCCTGCCACATCATGTTCCAGATCCTCTGCCCATAGGTCTTTTTTATCAGCACGTTGCGGCAGGTAATTTGCAAATTCAGCAAAGCTTTGGGCTTCATACCCAAACATTGGGTTCTTGATACTTAAAATTCTGCCTTGAAGCCTGTTTGACCCGCTTTTAGGATAAGAGTAGGCCAAAGCCTGATACTCATCTTCAAAATCCTGATAACTGAGCCTTTGATGCAGGGTTCTTGTAAACCTAAGATCAGAGCCGACCACATTAGGAGCAAAATTCTTAGGATAGGAACTTTCGGTCTGCGCTGTCAGGCCGATGCTGGCGCCGTTGAAAAACCTCGTCATCAGTGAGTTTGCTCCTATCAAAAGAGTCATTACCAGCACTATGAAGATAAGAGACTGCATAAAACGGCCTATTTCCCCTCCTGATAAGATCAGGGTAGCCCCGCAGGTTACAATCCCTATCATGGCAACGGAAAAAGCCACGGGACCTGTTAGGGATTGCTGCAAAGTCTGCAGCCAGCTTTCATAAGGAAGCGTGCCGCTGCTGCTTTCAGAGGCAAAAGCCGTACTAAACAGCATTACAGCCCCCGTCAACAAAAACAGAGTCAAAATCTGAAATTTTTTGGTTGCGCTCATAAAACCTCCACAAATTAACTTAAGTTTCCAATCAGGCATAAAATGCCAGGACTTCTTTATTAATCATGCAAACTGTGCTGCCACCTCCTTACCCTGAACTTCATCAGGGTTCAAACTTTCATCAATCTGCATCAGGGTTTAAACTTTCATCTACAAACACCTGCCTTATAAGGAAAGTGTCTTTTGCAAAACCTTTAACCTCACCTATTACCGCAACTTTCCTGGAAGCACCTCTTTTAAGCTGCACAATCACATCCATAGCCTCAGCCAAGGTAGGTTCTATCAGTCTTGGGGCATTAGGATGCCTGGAGATCAAAAGCGTAAGACGCTTTAAAGCCTGGGAAATGGAACCTGCGTGCACGGTACACAGCCCGCCGCTGTGCCCAGTTGACAAGGCATCTACCAAATCAAGTGCCTCAGCCCCTCTTACTTCGCCTACTACAATGCGATCAGGTCTAAGTCTTAGGGCAGAGCGCAGCAGCACTGCCATGTCAGCACCATCAGAGGTGTAAAGCTGCACGGTGTTTTCAAGATCAATCTTAATTTCAGGAGTATCTTCAATGGTCAGAACCCGCTCCTTTGGAGATACTGCCCCAAGTTCATTGATAAGCGCCTTTACCAAAGTTGTTTTGCCGGTTCCCGTACCTCCTGAAACTACTATGGTGCGCTTTTGGGCCACCGCCTCATGAAGGTAGGCAAAGCTTTTGTCACAAAGCATGCCGCCTTGGGCAAGCTGCTCTAAGCTTATAAAACTGACACTGTGCTTTCTTATCGAAAAAATGGGGGCACGTACCAAGGGAGGCAGCAAGGCCTCAAAACGGGCCCCGTTACCCGGCACCTCACCCGAAAAAATAGGACTTAGGCTTTTAAGCTCCCGGTTGGCAACGGATGCTATTGTTCTTACCACAGCCTCAGCATCACCTGAAGGCAGAGTTCCCAGCTTTACTAATCCTCCGCCTTTAAATTCAGCAAATAAGGAACCATCGGGATTGAGCATAATTTCGGTGATATCATCATCGATTAGGGCATTGCGAATAAGCGGACCGAAACTGCTTTGAAACCTCTCATAGGCCCTGGTCTCGTAGGCATTAAGGGCTTTGAAAGAATTGTTATGTTCAGTCACAGTAAAACTCCCGTAAAAATTTTTCTTAAAGTTTAGAAAGAGAGGTCTTAATGAAGATGCAAAACTGTGGGGTTAAAGGCCTTGTGAAAGAAATAAGCAAATGAGATTGCTTGAAATAAAAGCAAATTAATTTTTCAACTTTTTTGCAATTTAAGGATAATGCACCAAATCAGGGAGTATAAGCGGTGACACCTTGGCTGAGCACAGAAAGCTGGCAAACTAAAAATCCTGCTGGATTAGCTTTTTAGCACAGCTTTGTCCTGCATTAAAAAAGATAAAATGTCTCAGGCTTAAAAACTTAAGATGACATAAAGGATCTTGTAGGTAGTTCCTGGGTGCACAAAGTGCTTGTTACAGCAAACAAGCTTAAAAGCTGCAGGCTGTCGTAAATTAAGAGGATGGTTTGGTAGACAGTGAATATTTTTCCATCATGAGAAGGTAATTGCATGAGTTTTAATGTAGAAAACAGTTCAATTCTTGAGACACTTAAGGAGAAGATCCTCAAGCTTATGCCTCATCCTGCAGCTGATTTGACGGCAGCGATGAAGACCAACACCGGACTTGAGATCCTGCACATTGATACAAGATTGAAACCTGTCAACTGTTTTTTGGAACCTAAAGCTGTCTTTGTTATCCAGGGCGCAAAACGCATAACAATAGGAGGCTATGACCATGAATGCCGTGAAGGAAGCTCCATGGTAACGGCAGTAGGCCTGCCTGTATCATGTAGGATCCTCAATGCCTCATTTAACAAACCTTTCCTGTCTTTAGCAGTAAGCTTTGATCCTGTAATACTCAAGCAGTGCCTGAAAGACCTTAAAGATTGCGATACTTCCAAAAACTTAGGCGATATAAGAGCCATATCCTTTGCTTCCCAAACCCCGCAGCTTTGCGAGATCCTGCACAGAATGCTCTCCCTTGCCGACAACAGCACTGATGCTGCCCTCCTTGCACCGCTTTTGCACCACGAGCTTTACCTTTGTCTTCTAAAAAGCCCTCATGGCTGCCATATGCAAGAGCTCCTGTCAGAAGGTTTGGGAGCAGGTCAAATTGCCAAGGCAGTCAACCTGCTAAGGCACAATGTTCATCAACAGCTTAATGTCGAAGATCTGGCCCAGAGCGTACACATGGCCCCGTCAACTTTTTACAGAAATTTTAAAAAGATAACCTGCCTAAGCCCGCTGCAATTTCATAAGTATTTTAGATTATGTGAGGCAAAGCAGCTCATGCTCTCAGGTATGAATGCAACAAGAGCCTGCTTCAGCGTAGGCTATGCAAGCTGCCAGCAGTTTTCCCGTGACTACAAGCAGTATTTTGGCAATCCCCCTGCAAAGGATATTAAAGAAGAACTTTTAAAGCCTAAATAACAAAGCCTGTTCCCTGTCCTTTCCGATAATCTTCCAAAGGCACTTAGGGTTGTACCTTAAGCCTTATGCCTTGGGTACGCGCAAAAAGTTACAAATCTGCTAAAATCTAAGCCCGATTTTTGGAGTATCCACGTTTAAAAATAGTGTTATGAGGAAAAAGATGAGTCATCGTTCTTTGCTAGTGACCTCTGCCCTGCCGTATGCCAACGGGCCCATTCACTTAGGCCATATGCTCGAGCACATTCAATCAGATATTTTTGTCCGCTATCACCGTGCCATAGGTGATGAGGTGCGCTATGTCTGTGCCGATGACTGTCACGGTACTCCCATTATGATCAAGGCCAAACAGCTTGAGATCACCCCTGAACAATTAATAGCCGAATCAGAAGCAGCTCATAAAGCTGATTTTTCAGGATTTTTAATAAACTACGATAATTATTACCGTACCCACTCCCCCGAAAATAAGGCCTTTTCAGAAGAGATCTATCACAAGCTTAAGGAAAAAGGATGCATCAAGACCCGCACGATAAAACAGCTTTTTGACCCCCAAAAGTCCATGTTTCTTCCTGATCGCTTTGTAAAAGGCACCTGCCCAAGATGCGGGGCCCCTGATCAATACGGTGACAATTGTGAGGTATGCTCTGCCACCTATAATCCTGTCGATCTTAAGGATGCCTATTCGGTAGTATCAGGTGCCAGGCCTGTTTTAAAAGAATCGCTGCACTACTTTTTTGATCTTCCACAATTTACGGATTTTTTGCACGATTACATCAGAAACTCCAAAGTCCTGGCCCCTGAACTTGCCAATAAGCTTGAAGAATGGTTCAAAGAAGGCCTTAAAGAATGGGATATTTCCCGCGATGCCCCCTACTTTGGCTTTAAGATCCCCGGAACTGAAGATAAATACTTTTATGTCTGGCTGGATGCCACCATAGGCTACATGGCATCTTTTAAAAATTACTGTGACAGGGAAGGTCTTGATTTTAATGAATATTTCAAAGAAGACTCAGAAAAGGAACTTTACCATTTTATAGGCAAGGACATCCTCTATTTCCACTCCCTGTTCTGGCCTGCCACCTTAAAGGGTGCAGGATTAAGGCTGCCTACGGGTCTTTTTGTACACGGCTACGTCACCGTCAACGGCACCAAGATGTCAAAGTCCAAAGGCACCTTTATTCAGGCCTCAACCTATCTTAAGCACCTAAGGCCCGAATGCCTGCGTTACTATTTTGCATCCAAGATGAATGCCCAGGCAGCCGACTTGGATCTGGCCCTTGATGATTTTGTTGCCAAAGTAAATTCAGATATCGTAGGCAAGACGGTAAACTTAGCCTCGCGCACCGCAGGCTTTATTACCAAGCGCTTTGACGGCATGCTCGCATCTGAAGTCTTTGACAATTCCCTGCAGCAAAAAGCCCAAAACATTATGACAAAGGTAAAGGAAGGCTATGACAGCCGCAATTATGCCGAGGCCATACGTGAAATCATGACTCTTGCAGATGAGGCCAACCGATTTATAGACCGTGAGGCTCCGTGGGTACTTGCCAAAGATGAGGCCCAAAATAAAAGGCTTCATTTAGTCTGCACCCAGGGCATCAATATTTATAAGGCAGTCATTACCTACCTAAGTCCCGTGCTGCCCAAACTTTATGAGGACAGCCAAAAATTTTTAAATTCCAAGCTGCCCTTTGCCGACGCTGCAGTACCTCTTTTGGATCACAAAATAGAAGCTTTCAAGCCCCTTTTTACCCGCATCGACAAAAAAGATATCGATGCCATGATAAATGAGAGTAAACAAAACTTGTCCTCATCACAACCTGAAACAAAAACCCCGGAAGGCAAACCTAAGAAAACTTCAGAATTCCTGCCATTGGAACCTGAAATTACCATTGATGATTTTGTAAAACTTGATTTGCGCGTTGCCACCGTAATTGCGGCAGAAGAGGTTGAACAGGCCCGCAAACTTCTTAAGTTAAAGCTTGATTTGGGCTTTGAAACAAGAGAGGTATTTGCAGGCATTAAAAGTGCCTATGATCCTGCAGCGCTTATAGGGCGCAAGGTTATCGTAGCTGCCAATCTTAAACCGCGCATGATGAAATTTGGACTTTCACAGGGCATGGTTCTGGCAGCAGGAGAAGGTGGACGGGACATCTTTTTGCTAAGTCCAGATGATGGTGCCAAAAATGGAGATAAGGTGCATTAAAAGCAGCAGCTCCCATTTGCTGCCTTGTCAAATGCCATATAAAGCAGGGCTTTATCATCAGATAAAGCCCTGCCTTTAAGCTTATGACACCAAGTTTCCTGCCCTTAACTTAAATCAGCTTTGGTTTTTTGAGGTTTTATGAGTTCTGTCCGCCTGCTGCCTGCAGTTCCTCCCTTAAGTACTGAAATCAGAAGGCTTTTTAAACTGTTCTGGCCTATTCTGTTAGGCCAGCTGGCTCAGACTTCCATGGGAGTAGTAGATACGGTGATGGCAGGTGCTGCAGGAACCGTGGAGCTTTCAGGTGTTGCCATAGGAGGATCTTTTTTCTGGCCGCCCCTGCTGTTTTTAATAGGTCTTTGCGTTGCTATCACTCCTGTTGTTGCACAGTTGCGAGGCTCAGGAAATACTGACAAGATACCTGAAAACATGCACCTTGCAACTATAATTTGTTTAAGCTTCTCGATAGTAACGGCAGTTTTGATGTGTTTTCTTCCAAGGCTCTATCACCTTGTTGAAAATGCCGACCCTCAAATGATTGAGGTAGCCACAAAATACCTTTACGCCGTGGCAGCGGGGATCCCAGGCTTTACTCTTTTTAATATCCTAAGATCTTATTGGGAAGGCCTTGGCAACTCCCTGCCGACACTCGTCTTTGGATTTATCGCCCTGCTTCTTAATATCCCCCTTAACTATATTTTCATATTCGGGAAACTGGGAATGCCCGCCATGGGGGGCGCAGGATGCGGTGTTGCAACGACTATTACCATCTACATTACCGCAGTCTTGATGCTCGTTTACGTGCAAAAAGGACAGTACTTTAAGAGGGTAAGACTTTACCGCAAATGGTACCCCTTCAAAAAAGAACAGGTAACAGGATACCTTAAGCTTGCCCTGCCGCTTGGTCTCTCCACTACCATTGAGGTAACCTGCTTTGCCATGGTATCTTTACTGCTCGCCCCCTTCGGTCCGGTCATGGTAGCCGCTCATACCATAGCCTTGAATCTGTCAGGACTGCTGTGGATCTGCCCTTTGTCCCTGGCCTCAGCTGCCACCATAAGAACAGCAGAAGCAGTGGGGGCAGGCTCCCTGCCAAGGGCCAGACGTACCGTGCAGGGAGTCATATCCTTAGGATTGGTCTTTTACCTTGCATGTTTTGTTTTGGTGATGCTAAACCGCGACTTTATCGTCTCCTTGTACACCAAAGATGCTGCCGTACACGCCATTGCCGTGGTATTGGTTACCACCTGCGTTTACTATCTGCTCTCTGACAGCACCCAAGTGCTGTCAATAGGGATCTTAAGGGGCTTTAAGGACAGCAGGACCATCTTTATCGTCACTACCATTGCCTACTGGGTAGTAGGCATGCCCACAGGATATATCCTAGCCTACGGCATTATTGGAGAACCCATGCAGGCTTTAGGATTTTGGCTGGGATTTTTGGCAGCCCTAACCTTTGCTGCCATAATTTATGTCGCAAGACTTATTATGCTGTTTAAATCTCAAAAACTGCCAAAAGATCCTTATCAAAAGGCAGAAAAATAGACCGGCTTAAAAATCCCTGCCCTATTTATCGTCCTGAGACAGCATTCTTTGGTCAACTGCACGACAGGCTGTGGCAATTACTTCCTCAAGAGGGGGCGTAATATCAATGGTTATGACATCAGTCTCATCCTCCCTTGGAATTTCGAGGGCATCAAACTGGCTTTGTACCATGCTCTCCTTCATATAATGTCCCTGACGTGCCCTCATGCGCTCACAGATAAGGTCAAATGATCCTTTAAGGTGTACAAAAAGCAGATCATTGCCCTCACGCAAGATCTCACGGTATTTTTTCTTCAGGGCCGAGCAGACAATAACCCCGCTTGAGCTCCTTTGTGACAGAGAAAAGAACACATCGGAAATACGTACAAGCCATGGGGCGCGATCTTCATCATTCAGAGGCTGACCTTGTGCCATCTTAAGAACATTGGCTCGAGGATGTAAGTCATCACCGTCTAAGAATCTGCAGCCTAAATGTTCTGCAAGGGCTATCCCAACTGAAGTCTTCCCCGAACCGCAAACTCCCATCACCACAATATTTTTCCCGGCCATGTGTTACCTCACCTGTTTTCACTGCTTATATTGATACAAAATTTATCCTTAAGACTGCCCGATATTTTCAAGACTTTGCAGTACCATAGTTACCGATTCTTCATCCGTACCTCCGCCCAAGGCTACCATCAGGGTCATCTTGGCATCCAAAAGATCCCTTTTTAATCCTAAAAAGCTTATGGCAGCCTGTCTTTGGGTATCACAGGCATCAAGAAAATCTGTCAATGTTGCCGAGCCGTAACGGTAACGGGCTTCATAGCGATCGCGGTTTAGAGTCGCAAGATTTAAGGTTTCCTCTGCCGTTACCACTGCCTTTTGGTAGTAATTAAGATTCTCCAGAGCATCGTAGACCTCCTTTACCGCATCAAGATAGGTGTCAACAAAGTCAACCCGGGCCAAATCCCTTTCTACCAGGGCAAGTTCCTTTTCATATTTAAGATCCCAGTAATTTAAAAAAGGAAAGGTAATGGCAGCCCCCAGGGCTCCTATGGGATCTGACAAAATTCTGCCAAAGCTTGCCGCATCTCCGCCTGTAACTGAGGCCGTAAGATTTAGAGTAGGGAAGAAACTTGAATTTGCCTCATCGACATCATAGAAAGCAGCCTTAAGCCTGGCCTCGGCTGCCATCAGATCCGGGCGGCGTGACAGCAGGCTTGCGGGGATTTCAAGTCCAATGTCAGGACTTGCAGCATCTTCAAGCTTGAGAGTATAGACAGTACTTTGTGCATTTTCCCCTAAAAGATAGGTTAAGGCATTAGCTGCATTGCCTACTGCCTGAACCCTGGCATCATAGGTATCCTCAATGGCAAGGAAATTGACTTTGGCAGTATCAAGCTCCAGCAAATCTGCAGATCCTGCCTCATAACGGCTTTGTACCAGCTCAAGGCGTCTTCTGCCGTCTTTAAGCTCCTCCTCTCCAAGAGCCAGAGCCTCTTTGGCATAGGCATACTGCCAGTAGGCCTGACTTACCGAGCTTATAACAGTAAGTCTCATGGCAAGATAATCATACAGTGAAGCCATGAGATTTTCTCCGCTTGAAAGCCTCTGGGCCTCAAGGCGCGAGAAAAGATCCACCTCAAAGGAAAGACCAAGGCTTGATGAAGACGATCTAACACTGGGATTGCCATGATCAAGCTCACGACTGATATCAAAACCAATCCCTGAGTTAAAGTCAGGCAGGATATTAGTACGGGACAACCCCAAAGAATACCAGGCAGATCTTACATTAAGAAAGGCAGTCTGCATTTGGGAATTGTTGGAAAGGGCCTTGTCAATAGCATCAGAGAGCATCTTATCGCCAAAACTTTGGTAAAAGTCCTCATCTAAGCGATTTTTTTGATAAAGCTCCTCATATGGATAAGAGCTTATCTCATCAAGATCGGGTCTTTGATAATCAGTAAGCATTAAAGAGCAGCCCTGAACAATTAAAGCCGCCGCTAAAAGAACGATTAAAGCAGGAAGATTTTTTTCCCTTGGCATTTTTGCTCCTTTAAGATCCGCCTTAACCTGTAACATGATTATTCCTGAAGGATTCTAACAGTAGATGATTTAGTATCAATGCCAAACTCCCTTACATCATCGCTCCTAAGACAGGTAAGCTTATCTGCATCCTCCATAGGATCTTCCCTGTCAGGGCTTTTTTCTTGATAAGATGCAGTTAACTCAAATGCTGCCTGTTCTAAGGTTTCCTCAAGATAATCCTCCCAAAGGGGCATCTTAAAATTGAAAGTCTCCTCAAACTTTGTAGTATCAAGTCTTGAGTCAGAGGGCCTTACCGCCTTAACAGGATATTCAAAGCTTGAAATGGAACGCACCCTGACATCATGAGAAATCAATCCTGTCTCAAAGGCCCTCTCAAAGATCTTTGAAGCAAAAAGGTCCCAGGAAGTTTCAGGCTTGCCTGCAAAATGATAGATCCCCTTTAAATCCCTTTGTTTTTTGGATAATTCCACGGCAGCTGTCACCAGGCCCTCAGCTAAAGCTTGAGCCGGAGTGGGATTTCCCTGCTGATCAAAAACTACCCTTACTTCATTGCGTTCCATGCCAAGTTTGAGCATGGTTTTTACAAAGTTTTTACCGAACTTTCCGAAAATCCAGGAAGAGCGCACAATAATATAATTGCAGCCGCTTTGCATAACAGCCTCTTCCCCTTTTAACTTGCTTTGCCCATAAACGCAGCTTGTTGAGGTTTCATCATCCTCCTTGTGGGCACATCCTGTTTCTTTTGAGAACACATAGTCAGTTGAGATATGAATTAGATCCATTCCCAAAATCCTGCAGGATTTTGCAAGATTTAAGGCCCCTTGTTCATTGACAGCAAAGGCAGCCTCTTTTTGTGATTCAGCACCTTCCACATCGGTAAAGGCTGCAGCATTTATAACTGTGGAAGCACCTGAGGCCTCAAGGACAGCCAATACCTCTTCAAAATTGGTAATATCAAGCCGTTCCCGGGATAAGGGGACTACTTCAATAAAATTCCTTAATAAGGCGGTTTCAAGCTCACGTCCCACCTGCCCTAATGCTCCGGTTACAGCAACGCGCATCACATCTCCTTGCCGGCAATAATATTAACCAGGGAAAAAACACATTCTAATGACTTTAAAAAGGACTTAACCGGCAGACATTCATAAGGACCATGTGCACACAGACCCCCCGTGAAGATATTGGGGCAGGGAAGCCCTCTTGCCGAAAGATTAGCACCGTCGGTGCCCCCGCGCACTCGGTTTAATACGGGAGCAACTGAGGCACTGTTATATGCTTCCTGACACCAAGAGAGGATATCAAGTTTTCCTTGTGATTTGTCGAGGCTCTCTTGAAGATAATCCTTCATATTGTGGTACTGAAAGTCAATTTTGACCCTGACATATTCACAGCCGTATTTGTTATTAAGCTTTGCAGCAGTCTTTGCAATAAAGTCCTGACGCTTTTGAAACTCTTTTTTATCAAAGTCCCTGATTAATACCTTAAGCTCAGCCTCTGCTGCACTGCCGGCAAGATCATAGGGATGATAAAAACCCTGCCCTCCTGCCGTGGTTTCAGGAGCCTCATGCTTGGGCAGCTGGTCTATAAACTCGCAGGCAAGCTTTAAGGCATTTACAAGTTTGTCCTTGGCATATCCTGTATGTACCGAAACTCCGGTAAATGTCACCACAGCCTTTGCCGCATTGAAGGTTTCCTCATCGATAAGACCAATTTCCCCTCCGTCTACGGTAACCCCGACATTTGCTTTTAATGAGGGGATATCAATACGGGCAGCAGACAGGCCTATTTCCTCATCTACGGTAAACACCAAGGTTAAAGGCCCGTGCCTTAAAAGCGCCTTTTCTGCAGTACAGGCTTTTGCAAGCTGCAGCAGTACTGCCACGCCTGCCTTGTCATCTGCTCCAAGCAGCGTGGTGCCGTCAGTTACAATAATATCCTCTCCTACATGATTGTTAAGCTCAGGACAGATGTCATCGGTAATCTTAAGCCCGTTTGCAAGCTCAATACCGTCTCCTTCATAGCCTACAACCAGGGCAGGATTTACATTGTCTCCTTTAAAATCTGCGGCAGTATCCATATGGGCAAAAAGAGCCAGGCAAGGGGCATTCTCGCAGCCTGAAGACGCAGGGATCAAGGCCGTGACCACCCCGTTTTTTTCCTGCTTAACACTCAACCCCAAGGCGGTAAGTTTTTGATGAATAAAAGCTCCAAGCCTAAGCTGCCCCGGGCTTGAAGGAACACAGCCTGCTTTAGGATCTGATCTAGTATCAAAAGATACAAGCTCCAAAAAATCCTTTACAAGCTCATTTTGAGCCCCAAGTTTTTCTAAAGCCCCCGTCACTGCCTGCTGCATAAACCGCCCCCTAAAAACTTCTGCTGCCAAAATTATAGCTACTCGCGGGCTAATGCCTCAATAGGATTGAGCTTTGATGCCGATCTTGCCGGCATAAACCCAAAGGCAATACCAATAAGGGAGGAAGTTGCCACAGCCGCGATAATTGAATCCACTGAAAAGGCCAGGGTAATGGAGGGGACAAAATACTGGACGACGCTTCCTAAAGCAAAAGAGCACACCACCCCTACTGCGCCTCCTAAAAGACAAACCATCACCGCCTCAATTAAAAACTGGGCCATAATATCACTTTGTCTTGCCCCAACTGCCATACGGATCCCAATCTCCCTGGTGCGCTCGGTAACTGACACCAGCATAATATTCATGACCCCGATCCCGCCTACAACAAGTGAAATTACCGCAATAGCCGAAATTAACAGGGTAAAGGTCATGGTGGCAGAGGATATCGATTTCATAATGGTATCTGAGGACTGGATAAAAAAGTCCTGTCTGCCGTGTCTTGTAGTAAGAAGATTTACCAATGACCTCTCAGCAACTGCAGTAGGAAAGCCCTCTGAAATTCTGATGATAATCGATGACAGATAATCCTGCTTATAAAGCCTGGTCATGGCTGCCGTATAGGGCATGAAAACATACAGGCTGTCGCTTCTCATAAAAGGGGAGTCAATTTCAGCAAGCACCCCGACAACGGCAAGGGGCAGGGCATTTACCAAAATAGTCTTGCCTATGGGATCTTCTCCTGCAAAAAGATTGTCAGCAGTTTCCTTTGAAATAACGGCAAGCTGTAAATTATTCTCCACCTCTTCTGCGGTAAAAAGCCGGCCTTTTTGCACTTGATAGCCGTAAACGCGGAAAAGATCCGCTGTCACCCCCTGGGCAGAGCCGTCAAATTCCAAAGGCCCCCTGCGAAGCAGTACGCTCGACTCTACCGAAACTGAAGCAGAATCCACAAAAGGCTGGCCCTCAAGGGCCTTTAAATCCCTGGGGGTTAACGTCCTTACTCTTCCTGATCGCACATCACCCATGCGCTCCCCAGGATAAATGGTAATAGTATTGGTGCCCAAAGAGGAAATATTGTCCATGATCTGCTGGGAGGCACCGCGGGCCAGGGCCACTACGGATACAACGGCCATAATGCCTATAATGATGCCAAGCATGGTAAGCAGCGTTCTCATGCGGTTTGCAAACATAGCCCTGATTGCCATGGTAAAGGCCTCATTGAAGCGGTCATAAAAGGCACCGGGCCTTGTTGCCCAGACTTTATTTAACCTGACGCCGTCTTCATTGGATACTCCCTCGTAGGAGGGGATTTTCTCATTGATCTCATCTGATACTATCTGGCCGTCACCAATGGTAATAATACGCCTTGCCTGCTCTGCAATCCCTCTGTCATGGGTAACTATAATAATAGTGTGGCCTCTTTGATTAAGGTCTTTGAGAATACGCATTACCTCCCTGCCGGACTTGGAATCAAGAGCCCCTGTAGGCTCATCGGCAAGAATGATCTGCCCTCCGTTCATAAGGGCCCTTGCAATGGAAACACGCTGCTGCTGTCCCCCTGACAGCTGTGACGGCTGATATTCAGCCCGCTCCTTAAGTCCCAGGTTTTCAAGCAGGTTTATGGATCTGAATCTTCTCTTGCTTTCTTTTACCCCTGCATAAACTGCTGGAACCTGGACATTTTCCTCTGCCGACAGGTGCCCCAGCAGATGATAACGCTGAAAGATAAAACCAAAAAAATCACGGCGCAAAGAAGCCAAATCATCAGGCAGTAATCGTGAGGTATCGGTGCCTTTTACCTCATATTGTCCTGCAGTAGGGGTATCAAGGCAGCCTATGATATTCATGAGGGTGGACTTGCCTGATCCTGACGGTCCTACAATTGCCAGCATCTCACCCTGGTACACCTTAAGATTGATGCCGTGCAGAACCTCAACCTCCTGTTCCCCCGAGGCATAGGATCTGCGTACATCCTTTAATTCCAGCAAGAGCTCAGCTGCCACTGTTACGATCTCCTAAAACGGCCCCGGGGGACGGCGGCGGCGATCATTGTCCATGGCAGCCTGTTCTGCAGCTTCCACATCATCACCTATGACCACCTGATCGGTAATATCAAGACCTGCAATAACCTCAATGTACTGCTCATCCCTGATGCCAAGCACAAGTTCTTTTTCCATCACCCTGCCGTCAACCAAAACATATACCGTGCCCCGGCCCAGGTAGTTGTCGGTCCTTAGAGTGGTAAGGGGAATTGCCAGGACATTTTCCTTGGAATCAATATCAATAGTGACAGAGGCTGTCATATCAATACGCAGCAGGCCTTCAGCATTGTCAACATCCAAAAGCGCATTGTAGTAAACCGCCTCAGTAGAGCTTGAAGAAGAGCTTGAGGAAGAATCATCTGAAGCGCTTTCAGGCGCAGGCTCAATACGGTACAAGGTAGAGTAAAAGGGCTGGTTTGGCAGGCCCAGAATGGTAAATGAGCAGGGCATCCCCACCTTTACCTTAACCACATCAGCCTCTGAAATCTCAGTTTCCACCGTCATGACATCAAGCTTTGCCAGTTTTAAAATAGTAGGCGTGGTTTGATTAGCATTGACCGTCTGGCCTTCTTCAACCGGAATGGCGTATACAGTTCCATCCATGGGAGCTGAAATCCTGGTATAGGCTAAATTGGTTTCAGCATCATCAATGGCAATCCGTGCCTGCTCAAGCTGGGCATCCAGAGCCTCCAAATCAGCCACGGCCATCTCCCATTCAGCCTCGGCCGTTTCAAAATCCTGCTCTGAGGACGCCCCTGAAGCCCTTAATCTTTTTTGTCTTTGGTACTCAAGCTCAAGGCGCTTTAAGTCAGCCTTCCCGGATTTTATCTGCGCCTGAATAAGGCGTTCCTGGGCTTTGGCATTGCGAAGCTCATTCTCCTGGATATCAGGATCAATTTCTGCCAGTAAATCTCCTTCCCTGACAACATCTCCTGTCTGCACATGCAGTTTTTTGATCTGTCCTGAAACCTGGGCACCTACCTCAACTTCCACCTTGCCAGCCAGGGTTCCTGTTGCAAAAACCTGATTTTTAATATCCCTATAGGTGGGGCTTGTGGTCATAAAGGTTTCTTCAGAACCGCCAAGCAGTGAGGCTGCCCCATAGAAAAGAAGAAATAACAGCACAAGAGCCGGCAGAATAAATTTTTGGTACCTTTTGAACCTGTAAAACTCAATGGGCATTTTATCCTTCAACCCCTAAGGTCACACACTATCAAGAGTCTATGAATTATTATAATAGCCCACAATTAGGTCATAATTAGGAACAAGCAAATGGATAAGAGCATTTTTCTCAAACAGGACCGCCAAAAAGCCGCCCTGCGCCGCCACCCCTGGGTTTTCTCAGGGGCGATTGATGAAAAAAAACTTCCCAAAAACCTTAAAAATGGTGAGCTTGTATCCTTAAAAAGCGCTGATGGTAATTTTATTGCCAGAGGATTTTACTCAAAAAACTCCCAAATCCGGGTAAGACTGATATCTTTTGATGAAAAGGAAGTCATAAACCAGGAGTTTTTTCTAAAACGCCTCAAAACCGCCTGCTCTTTACGAGATCCTCTTGTTAACTCAGGCTGTGACGGCATCCGCCTGGTATCCTCCGAAGGAGACTTACTCCCGGGACTTATAGTAGATAAATACAATGACATTATCGTCATCTCAATAACCTCAACTGCTATGGAGCAAAACAAAAGCTGCATCACACAAGCTTTAAAAACCCTCTACCCGGACTGCCTTATTTATGAAAGATCCGACAGCCCCTCACGTTCAAAGGAAGGCTTAAAACCGGTAACAGGCCCGGTAGATGGCAGTGCTGCAGATCTCAAGAATATAGTCTATGTGCGTGAATATGAGGAAATTCTGCTCCCCGTTGATATTAAAAACGGTCATAAGACAGGTGCGTATCTAGACCAAAGAGTCTCAAGGCGCTATCTTAAAAACCTCTGCAGGGATAAAAGCGTATTAAACTGCTTCTGCTACACAGGAGGCTTTGGCCTTTGGGCCTTAAAGGGCGGAGCATCAAAGGTTGTCAACGTCGACACTTCAGATCATGCCTTAAAAATTGCACAAGAAGGCGTGATTGTTAATCATTTGGACCCGGGGCGTTGTAAATTCCTCAAAGAGGATGTCTTTTCTTTTCTAAGAGACAGTCACAAAGAAGGTCTGCAATACGATGTCATCATCCTGGATCCTCCCAAATTTGCAGACAGCTCTGCCAATCTTAAAAAAGCTTGCCGCGGCTATCAAGATATCAACAGGCTGGCTTTTTTGTTGTTAAAAGAAGGCGGCAGCCTCCTTTCTTTTTCCTGTTCCGGGCTTATAAGCTTAAGTTTGTTTCAGAAAATTGTCTCAGATGCCGCCCTTGAGGCAGGTGTAGACGGCAGGATCATCAAGGTTCTCATGCAAGATTGTGATCATGTAGTATCCCTTGCCTGCCCGGAAACTTCCTATCTAAAAGGACTGCACATTGTCAAAGCAGGCAGATTTTGAGGATAATAAAGACCGCAAGGCGAGGAATTAACCATGAAATTTAAGATAAAAACCCTGGTAGTAGGTCCGGTGATGCAAAACTGCAGAATCATTTACGATCCTGATACCAGGGACGCCGTGGTAGTAGATCCTGGGGCTGATTTTGCCAAAATTAATAAAGAGATCAACTCACTTAATCTTAACCTTAAAGCTGTCCTGATAACCCACGGCCATTTTGATCATGTAGGAGCGGTTCAGGAAACTTATGATGCCTACCACGTACCGGTAATGGGTCCTGCCTGCGAAGATGATTTTTTAATCTATGACGTTCCCCGTCAAAGCGCCAGATTCGGCCTGCTGCCCTCGCCTGCCATAACCTGTGATGTTGATTTTCTTACCGACGGAAAAATTATTGAGCCTGTTTTGAATCTTAAGCTTAAGGTCATCACCACCCCGGGACATACCCCGGGCGGGATCTGCTATTACTGCAAAGAAGAAGACTTTGTTTTGACAGGAGATACCCTCTTTTTGGAAAGCATAGGCAGAACTGATTTTGAGCGCGGTTCTTTACAGGATTTGACAAAGTCCATTGTCAACAAGCTGTTTATCCTGCCTGAGAGTACTGCAGTACTTTCAGGACACGGCGGGGATTCAACTATAGGCCATGAGAGGGAATTTAATCCCTTTGTAAGGTAACGCTGCTAATACTAGTGAAAAAAATCCTGGATGGCGTCTTTTTCCAAAGGCGGCAGTCCAAGCCTTCTTCTTTCTTCGTTAAGAAGATTTTCTTCAGCATCTTCAAGATCAAGGCGTAAAAAGTAGCCTTTTTCATTCAATGCCTGCTGAAGCTTTTCAGGCGTTATCTTAGGGAGAGTTTTTCTTCTGCCAAGGGCAAAAACCATGACAAACTTCGGAGATCCGAAGGCATCAAGCAAAGCTCCCGGCACTGCGGCAAAGGCATCCTTCTCCTTAAGATAAAGGTATGAACGCACCTTCTTCGAGCTTTTGTAAACGTAAACCAGGCTCTCCTGCATGATCTTATCCTCCATAACACCTATAGATTGTGACTAATAAGAACCAAAGTCAAGTTCTCTCACATTACACAGCAAAAGGATCCATTCCAATCTGCCATTCTACAAATCTTTTAAGCACAGCCTAACAGGAGATCTTTTTTGGATTTAATTACCATCATGAAAATCTTTAGGTTTGAGAAAAAATTATCCCCCGTAAGTTGGCTTTTTATCGCTCATCCGGGGGCTTTGCAATAAGTCGGTTATACCTTCAAAAGATATTGAGGGCTTATGGGAAAATCCCCCAAATCTGTTGTTTTGTAAAATTTTATCTTATCTTTTGATGCCCT
>CAYNSI010000003.1:0-34020 GCA_964399665.1 uncultured Enterobacterales bacterium
AGTTGACGCTGCCGCTGTGATGATGATTTTTCTAAACTGCATGGTCCAACCTTAATTAAGATAATGATTTTTTCAGCGTATTGTACCCTAAACCAGATCAATTGGTTTTCATAACCTAAAAAATCACGACGTATCAGGTGTGTGAAATTTAGGGTCTTGACGTAAGGGCAGAGACGGCGGGATTAAAACGAAGAAAGCCACAGGAGCGCTGCCCTGTGGGTTTGTGATGTCATGTTTTGGATGCTAGACATGTATATCTATGTCTGCACCAAGGCTGCCTGTTACTGCTGAAGCACTTTGGACTTGTTCGGTGCTCTGAACCGCGCCTTCCAAAAGCGATAGGGCAGCCTCAGCCTGACTCGAGGACGCTCCAGAGGTTTTGATCGTCGTGCTACTGAGCGAATCAAAGGCCGCTGCAGCGCTGCTTGCAGCAGAAGTACCAGATAGCATAGTGTGCTCCCAATTTCCAAAACTACAGAGTCTTTATCCTATTATTTCATCGGCAGAAAGGTCAGGTAACTTTAATCGCTTAATGTGATTCATTACCGCAAGATCGGGCGTTGCCGTGCATTCTCCCTCACCCGCCCGCATGGGGCGCGACCTGCTGACCTCATCGTAGTACAAATCATGGGTCTGTTCAGAGTGGCTCCCAAATATGAGATATCCACTCCTGGCAAAAGAGGGCGCTCCCAAAAGTTTGCGGATGTTCTACAATCAGATCAACCAAAAAGAAAAACCAGAACAGGTTGCGACAAGATTTGACTTTGTGAGATCTAAGTGTTCATGAGGGCGTTCTTGCAAAATCAAAACTGACGAAAAATCTGTGTTCTTGTCAGTCACACAGCCTGCTTAGTCTGAGGCTTTGGGAAACTTTTTATTAGGATTTAAGTTCTGCGGACACCAAAATGAGCAGGGAAGATGAGATCTTAAAGACCCTTGAGACTCTTGAACAGGAGCTTAGGGCATTGGCACTTTGGGGAGGTCCTGACGGAAGACCGCCTGAAGCTGCCTTTGGTTCCACGATGCCCTTTTGTCTTGATACCATGGCCTTCCATCAGTGGCTCGAATATGTCCTGATCGCAGAGATTAGAAAGCTTGCTGTCGACAAAAAGGAGCTGCCAAATGCGGTGCTGACTCACACTATGGCCCAGGAAGTATACAAAGGCAGCTGGAGCAGATACCGCAGTCTTATTGCCCTATTAAAAAAATTAGACTCCTTATTTTGAGGTGCTTAAAGAAAACACCAAACAAGGCCTTAAACGCTGCGTTGATAGGCTACAGCGATGAATTTTCAGGATAGTTAAAACTGCGGCACGGTTCTTGCACCAAGGTCCTCCAGAAAAATAACGTCGTTATCTTGACGGAAATTTTGGGATTAGGAAATAGTTTCATGGCATTATCGTTAGCAGATCTCAAAGGCCGCATCAAAGTTCCTGCACAGGCAGTAAAAATTTGGGACAGTGCCAAAACCAACCCCGGGGTCGTAAAGGGCCTTGCTGTGGGAGGGGCTGCCTATAAAAAGCTTTCCATGATAAAAATTGGCACGCCGATTTTGGTGTTGGCCTGCCTGTCAATGATTACCCTGCCAATCCCGCCGGTACTGCTGGATTTACTGTTTTCATTCAATATCTCTCTGTCAATGGTGGTGCTATTAGTTGCAATCTATGCCAAAAAACCACTTGATTTTGGATCCTTTCCTACCGTACTCCTTTTGACAACTATTTTGCGTCTTGCCCTGAATGTGGCTTCAACGCGCGTCATTCTGCTCAACGGCCAGGATGGCACCGGGGCTGCAGGACAGGTCATAGAATCTTTCGGCCACGTGGTGATGGGGGGCAGCTATACTGTAGGTATCATCGTATTTGCCATCCTTATGATTATCAATTTTATTGTGGTAACCAAGGGAGCAGGGAGAATTTCTGAAGTGTCGGCCCGCTTTACCTTGGATGCCATGCCCGGTAAGCAGATGGCCATCGATGCTGATTTGAACGCAGGACTTATCAATCAGGAGCAGGCTAAGCAAAGACGCGCTGAAGTTACCAGGGAGGCGGATTTCTACGGCTCCATGGATGGTGCCTCAAAGTTTGTAAAAGGTGATGCCATAGCAGGCCTTTTAATTTTGATTATTGATATTGTAGGCGGTCTTATAATAGGCACATTGCAGCATGATCTGCCATTGTCGGAAAGCGCCAGAGTTTACACTCTGCTTTCAATAGGTGACGGTTTGGTCGCCCAAATTCCCTCTTTGCTTCTTTCCGTGGCAGCTGCAATCATAGTAACCAGACAGAATAATACCGACAGTGAAATGGGTCAGCAGGTTGCCTCGGAAATCCTCTCAGAACCCAAGTCGCTTTTCATTGTATCTGCAGTATTACTGATAATAGGTGCCGTGCCCGGAATGCCCCACGCTGCCTTTTTATCCCTTTCACTGGTATGTTCCGTTGTGGGATTTTACATCAGAAGAAAGCGTGTGGCAGCACAGGATGCTGAGTCCAAAAAAGATCTTCCCAAAGACGTTAAGACTTTGGAGCGCAAGGAGCTTTCCTGGGATGATGTATCAGAGGTTGATGTCATCGGTCTTGAGGTAGGCTATCGTCTGATCCCTCTGGTTGACAAGAATCAGGGCGGTGAACTTTTAAGCCGTGTCAAGGGGGTCCGCAAGAAGCTGTCACAGGATCTGGGCTTTTTGGTTCCTTCAGTACATATCAGGGATAATCTTGATTTAGGTCCCAATTTCTACCGCATCACTATCATGGGAGTAACCTTTGGCGAGGCCGAAATTCAGCCTGACAGGGATTTGGCCATTAACCCCGGGCAGGTATTCGGAGAGATCCAGGGTATTAAGACCAAGGATCCTGCTTTTGGTCTGGATGCTGTCTGGATTGCCAAATCCGATAATGACAAGGCATTGGGACTTGGTTACACCGTAGTTGACACTGCAACTGTGGTTGCCACCCACTTATCCCAGATTTTAGCTAATAACTGTGATTCATTAATCGGCC
This sequence comes from uncultured Enterobacterales bacterium, assembly GCA_964399665.1. Taxonomy (GTDB): domain Bacteria; phylum Pseudomonadota; class Gammaproteobacteria; order Enterobacterales; family Succinivibrionaceae; genus Avisuccinivibrio_A. Next base: position 3,003 of record CAYNSI010000003.1, read on the forward strand.
AGGAAGAGGTGCAGAATATCCTGGATCTGGTGGCACGTACTCAGCCCAAGCTTGTTAATGGTCTGGTACCTTCAGTAGTATCCCTGGGGCTGCTTACCAGGATCTTGCAGAATCTGCTTCATGAAGGAGTGCCGGTTCGTGATATGCGCACTATTCTTGAGACCCTGGTTGAGTACGGTCCCAAGAGCCAGGATGCTGAAGTGCTTACGGCAGCCTGCCGCATTGGTCTGCGCCGTCTTATCATTCAGGACATAGTAGGAGGCGATACGGTTATTCCCGTTATAACTTTGGCCTCTGATTTAGAGAAAGTGCTGCATAAGTCCCTGGAGACCGGTGGTGCTGAAAGTGTCAGTATTGAACCCGGACTTGCCGAGAGAATGCAGAAATCTCTGCAGGATGCTTCATTTAATCAGGAGATGCAGGGTGAGCCCGCCATCTTGCTGACCTCGGGAATTTTGCGGTCTACTTTGTCGAGATTTGTTAAAAACACTATCCCCGGGCTCAGAGTGTTGTCATATCAGGAAATTCCGGATGACAAGCAGATCCGGATCGTGTCCGTGGTGGGCAATGGAGCAAATCAAATTTCGGGGCAGAACTAACAACTTAAAAAATCGCATAATTTGTTTGGGATCATTGCAAATTGGATAGTTTTTTGCCTAAACTTGACAAAAGTTTACGGATAAGGTTCAGACAGCTATGCAGCTTAAACGTTTTAATGCTCCTGATATGCGTACTGCCCTTAAGAGTATTAAAGAAGAGCTGGGGGCAGATGCGGTAATCATGTCAAATACCAGTACCGATGAAGGGGTAGAAATCGTGGCGGGTATCGATGATAGTGCTGTCAAACAAACACCCGCTAAGGGCAGTTCCCCCGGCAAAGGGCAGAATCCTAAAAATTCTTCGCCCAAATCAAGAACTCTTGCAGAAGATGAAGTCTCAATTTCCGGCAGGGGCAGTGAAACTTTAAAAGAAGCCTTAAAGGAGTCTCACAAAAAGGTCGATGGGCAGGGGACTTCCTCAAAACCTGAAGGTTCTACTTTTGCAAAAAGTTTAATTGAGATTTTAGAGCGCCAAAAAAGTGCCGCAGGCGCTGTTGCAGGGTCTGAAGGAAGTCCGGCTTCTGAGGGTAAGGCACAGCCTAAAAAAAGGGAAAAACCTCCGCTGCCAATTTCAAGGCAGGAGGATCTTAAAAAGCTTTTTACCCCCTCAAAAGAGCAGCTTGAGCGGGAAAGAGAGCTTGAAAAAACGGGTATGGCCTCATTTGAGGATGAGGGCAGCGTAAATGATTTAGGAGGCCTTAAGGATGAGGTTAGGGCATTAAGGCATCTTTTGCAGTTTGAACTTGCAGGTCTTATTAAGGAGAGCAGGGCAAGAGAGGAGCCGGTACGGGCTATGACGCTGGCCCTTCTTGAAGGTGCCGGCTTTGAAAGTGAGGTGGCAGAAGATCTGATCCCCTCATTAGGCGAGGATATATCCTTGCAAAAAGCCCTCGAGCAGGTTTCTGCAAACCTTATGGCCAATCTTAGGATAGGTGAGGATGAAATAGTAAAAGGCGGTGGAGTGATCTCTCTTATAGGTCCTTCGGGGGTTGGCAAAACCACCACCATCGCCAAGCTGGCAGCCCGTTTTGTGATGCGCTACGGGGCTGATAATGTAGCCTTAGTTACCTCCGATCATTTCAGGATAGGAGCAGTAGAGCAGATTAAAACCTATGGACGCATTATGGGATGTGAGACCTGCACCTTAAAATCCCTGGATCTTTTGGGAGATCTACTAAAAAGTCTTAAGGACAAGTCCCTGGTGCTTTTGGATACTGCAGGCATGGGGCTTAAGGACGAGCGCTTCGGCGTACAGGTTGCACAACTTAAGGATCAATCAAGTCTGGGACTTAAAAATTATCTGGTGCTTCCTGCAACTTCAAGGAGGCAGGTGCTTGATAAGGCCTGGTGCTATTTTAATGAGATCCCCCTTGCAGGACTTATTCTGACCAAGGTGGATGAAAGTGACAGTCTGGGAGATGCCCTTAGTCTGTGTTTAAAGCGTAATCTGACCTTAAGCTATATTACGGTAGGTCAGAAGGTGCCCGAGGATATAAATGTTCCGGATCCCAAGTCATTGGTGGAGCTGGCCTTCAGGGTTTTGGATCGGGATGATTTTTGAAAATAAGGTATTGTTATGGCACAACAAGCCCATTTAGGGAGAAAAGATCCGGTTAAGGTTATTACGGTAACAGGAGGCAAGGGCGGGGTGGGCAAGACCTCGGTTTCCTTAAATCTTGCTGCCGCCTTAAGTAAGCTTGGAAAAAAGGTAATGCTCTTTGATGCTGATCTGGGGCTTGCCAACATTGATGTGATGCTGGGACTTAGGGTAACCAAAAATCTGGGCCATGTTCTGCGCGGTGAATGCACTTTAAAGGAGATCATTCATGACGGCCCCCTGGGGCTTAGGATAGTTCCTGCCTCCTCGGGATTGAAGGAAATGGTAAATTTAAGTGTCGATGAGCACGCCGGACTTATCAGGGCCTTTTCCTCCCTGGAGGAAGATATTGATGTTCTCATAGTGGACACGGCTGCCGGTATTTCGGATATGGTGCTGTCATTTGCCCGTGCCGCCCAGGATGTGGTGATAGTAGTATGCAATGATCCCACCTCGTTTTCCGATGCCTATGCCCAAATGAAGGTGCTTTCAAAAGACTATGGCCTTACCCGTTTTAAAATTGTGGCAAATGAGGTTCATTCCCTGGATGAAGGCAAAATGATGTTTAGAAAGCTTTTGTCCATAACAGATCGCTTTTTGGATGTAACTTTGGAGCTGGCATCCTGTATTCCTCTTGATCCCAACATGAAAAATGCCATTAAAAAGGCCTCCTGCATTGTAGATTTATACCCGGAGTCTCCTGCGTCCAAGGCCTTTAAGGCACTGGCGGTGCGGGCTGCTTCCTGGCCGGTGCCTGACAGGGCCGGAGGGCATTTGGAATTTTTCGTGGAGTCTTTGGTAAGCCGCGGCGGTAATGGGGATTCAGACTGAACTTGGTTACTATGCTAAAATGACCGCATAATTTCCATTGAGGATCAGGAGATGCGATGGCAAATAACTTAAGCGGAGCTAAGGCATATTTGGCCCAGAAGAAGGATGCCAGATACCTTGAGATTGAGCGTTTAGCCCCGCTTGTCAAACGTATCGCCCTGCACCTTAAAGCCCGCCTTCCTCCTTCGGTAGAATTAGATGATCTGATACAGTCGGGTATGATTGGCCTTATGGATGCCATGCAAAATTATGAGGAAGGGCATGGCGCTGCCTTTGAAACCTATGCTTCCATCAGGATCCGCGGGGCAATGATCGATGAGATGAGATCATATGACTGGGCTCCGCGTTCGGTGCACCGCAACAGCCGAGAAATTTCGCAGGCAATTACAGTTTTATCTCAAAGACTGGGCAGAGAGCCTAAAGATATTGAAATAGCTGCCGAATTAAAAGTCAGTGTGGAAAAATATCATCAAATGCTGGTAGACTCTTCTACTTCACAAATTATCGGGATAGAAGATCTTGGTATCAGCAATGATGTGATCTCCGAAGGCGGTTTGTTGAACGAGGACAGGATTTTTAATACTTTAGCCGCTGAGAAATTCAGAAGTGCCCTGGTACGGGCGGTTACCAGGCTGCCTGAAAAGGAACAGCAGGTGCTGGCTTTTTACTATGATGAGGAATTAAACCTAAGGGAGATAGGTCAGATTTTTGAAGTATCAGAATCCAGAGTCTGCCAGATCCTGTCACAGGCAATGGCTAGACTGCGATCACTGTTGCGCGATTGGACAGTCAATTAGCTAGAATCGTGATTTTTAGAGAAAAACTGTTACAATCTTGTCAGATTCCCTAAGAGGGTTTCATTAAAAACCTCAAGGGGTTATGGGGTTATTAGCCCCTTGAAGGGAAGAGAATAACAAGGAGCTTGGCCTTGGATAAAAATATAAAGATTCTTATTGTTGACGACTTTTCGACAATGCGACGGATCATTAAAAATCTCCTAAGAGATTTGGGGTATAACAATACTTTTGAAGCAGATGACGGATCTACTGCCCTGCCGATGCTTGAAAGCGGTGATTTTCAATTTGTGGTCACTGACTGGAATATGCCGGTGATGCAGGGTATTGAGTTGCTCAAAGAGATCCGCAAAAGTCCTAAGCTTAAATCTTTGCCGGTCTTGATGGTAACCGCCGAGGCTAAGCGGGAACAAATCATTGAAGCTGCCCAAGCCGGAGTAAACGGCTACATAGTCAAGCCTTTTACGGCAGCAACGCTGAAAGAAAAACTCGATAAAATTTTCGAGCGTATTGACGGGTCAGGAAGCTGATCTGCAGCGTTGGCAAGGTGGAAGTTTAAGGATTTTATATGGTCATTGAAAATGGTCGTAACCTCGAAGCAAAGCCCAGGATCACTTTGGATGAAGCAAAAGAACTGGTGATGCTTCTTGAAGCCGGGATGCAGGAGGAGGCAGACAGCAGGTTCCTTTCCATTGTCCGTGAGACTGAGCCTAATGTATTTCAGGAAGTGGGTAATTTAACCCGTAATCTTCATGATGCTATCCGCGATTTTGCAGAAGATCCCAGGATTCGCGACATTGCTGATATTGAAATTCCTGATGCCTCGGAGCGTCTGCGCTACATTATAGAGATGACGGATAAGGCAGCCACCCGTACCCTGGATGCAGTAGATGCCTGTCAGCCCATAGCACAGGGTGTCATAGGCTCAATTGAAAATCTGATGCCCATGTGGAACAGATTGATGAAGGGCCATATAGATCGCAGTGAGTTCGTGACCTTATGTCATAAGATAGATGAGCTGTTAAAACAAACTCTTGACAATGCTGTCACTTTGTCAAATCAACTGACTGAAATACTTATGGCTCAGGACTATCAGGATTTGACAGGACAGATGATCCAAAAAGTCATTAATTTAGTAGGTGAGATCGAAAATAATTTGGTGAAATTCCTACTTACATTTTCTGAGATTACCGGTATCAAGCCATTAAGCAGGGAGGAAAGGCTGGCCATCAAGAAGGATAAGGAAAGCCATGAGCTTTCTGGACCTGCTCTTGAGAGCCAGAAGGAAACCGGAGCCGTGGTTGCCTCTCAGGATGATGTGGACGATCTGCTGGCAAGCTTGGGCTTTTAAAGGGGAGGTGGTATAGATGGATGAGGAAATTTTACAGGATTTCCTAGTTGAAGCCGGTGAGATTATTGAAAACCTTAATGAGCAGCTGGTACAGATTGAAAAAACTCCTGATGATGCCGCTTTATTAAATGCCATCTTCAGAGGCTTCCATACCGTAAAAGGCGGTGCCGGGTTCCTGGAACTTAAGGATTTGGTTGAGATCTGTCATGCCGCAGAAAACGTTTTTGACATGCTAAGAAACAACAAGGTCAAAATGAGTGCGGTGCTGATGGATGCTGTTTTGCAGGCCCATGATGAAATCGGCAGAATGTTTGCCCAGGTACAAAACATGGAGCCTACCGACCCTGCTCCTGCCGAACTTATTCAAAGACTTCACGATATAGCAGACGGTAAGCTTACCGACGATAATGCAGAAGCTTTGCCAGCAGGCGATGCTGCAGATTCAGGTCAGCAGGATGAGCCTGCAGCTGAGCCTGAACCTGAACCCAAGCCGGAGCCCGAGCCCGAGCCTGAACTTAAGGAAATTAAGATCCCGGATCTTGATGTTAAAGAGGAAAAGCCAGCCTCTGCGGAGACGTCAGATGGCTCCATCGATGATATTACTGAGGATGAATTTGAAGCGCTTTTGGATCAGCTCCACGGCAAGGGCAAGGCTCCCGGATCTGGAGATGAGGCAGCAGTGCAGGACGGTAAGGATGATACGGATGCCGATTTTGATGCCCTTTTGCAGTCTGCAGGATTGGGAGATCAGGACAAATCAAAATCAGCTGTTGATTCAAAAGGTGAGCTTAAGGTAGCAACTGAAGAAGAATTTAAACAAGCCTCAGAAAATACCGAAAAGCAAAAAACTAATGCTGCTGCAGAAGCAAAGCCTGCTTCAGGGGGCGATGGCGATGCCCCAAGGAAGGGTGCTAAAGGTGCCAAAGCTGCTTCGCAGGCTGAGCTTGCCGAAACTACGGTGCGCGTTGACACCCAGGTTTTGGATGACATCATGAATATGGTAGGGGAGCTTGTGCTGGTGCGCAACAGGCTTCTTTCCCTGGCCAATCAACGCTCGGATCAGGAAATGACCAAGGTCATCTCCAATCTTGATGTGGTGACGGGAGATTTGCAGGGCTCAGTCATGAAGACCAGGATGCAGCCCATTAAGAAGGTCTTCGGCCGCTTTCCGCGTCAGGTGAGAGATTTGGCCCGTAAATTAAACAAGAAGATAGAGCTTAGGATGATAGGTGAGGATACTGAGCTTGATAAGAGCCTGGTAGATGAACTTGCTGATCCTATGATCCACATGGTAAGAAATTGTTGCGACCACGGCATAGAAGAGCCTGCCGAACGTCTTGCCAAAGGCAAGAAGGAAGTAGGTGTTATAACCCTGTCAGCGGCGCAGCAGGGGGATCATATCCTTCTTGAAATCATCGATGACGGTCAGGGCATGGATCCTCAGCGCCTTAAGCAGGCGGCAATCAGAAAAGGAGTTATTGATGAGGAAACTGCCTCGAATCTTTCTGATGAAGATGCCTTGAATTTGATTTTTGCCCCGGGCTTTTCAACCAATACCGAGGTTACCGATATTTCAGGGCGCGGTGTCGGTATGGATGTGGTTAAAACCAACATTGCCAAATTAAACGGTTCGGTGAGAATAAAGTCCAAATGGGGGGAAGGTACCACCATAGAAATCAAGGTACCCCTTACCCTGGCAATTCTGCCTACACTTATGATTGGAGTTTCCAACCGTACTTTTGCCCTGCCGTTAACGCAGGTGTCCGAGATCTTCTACTTAAGTCTTGACTCAATGCGGGTAGTCGACGGGTTTAACACCATTGTAATAAGAGATAAGGCAGTGCCGCTGTTTTTCCTTAAGCAGTGGTTTGAAAATTCCTCTATTAATGAGTACCTGACCGGTAAGGCGCATATTGTCCTGGTTCAGGCTAATACCTATCAGCTGGTAGGTTTCGTGGTAGACGAACTTATAGGTCAGGAAGAAGTGGTCATTAAGCCTTTGGATTCAGTGTTAAAACAGACTCCTGGAATGGCAGGTGCTACGGTAACTTCAGATGGAGGCATCGCGCTTATTGTCGATATTCAGGGCCTGATAAGGGCATATGGTCATAAAAATACGGGGAAATATTAGCAGGAGCTTAATACATGGCTATCAGGGTTTTGATTGTTGATGACTCGACTTTTTTCAGAAAACGTTTAACCGAAATTATCTCCGGAGATCCCGCGCTTGAAGTATGCGGTGAGGCCAAAGACGGCAAGGAAGGGGTCGATATGGTAATCCGCCTCAGGCCCGATGTCATTACCATGGATGTTGAGATGCCGGTGATGGACGGCATCACTGCGGTTAAGGAGATAATGAGCAAATGTCCTACGCCCATCCTGATGTTTTCATCCTTAACCTTTGAGGGTGCTAACTCCACCTTTAAGGCACTGGAAGCCGGCGCCGTCGATTTCATGCCCAAAAACTTCGATGATATAGCTCACCGCCGCACAGATGCCCTCAACGATTTAAGAAACAATATAAAATCGGTCGCAAAAAGCAGAATTCGCCGTCACACTGAAACTGCACCTGCTGCAGCAGCCCCTGCTCCTGCAAGCAGATCGGCACAGCCTGTACAGCCTGCAGCTCCAAGGCGGCCCCTGAGTACACCTGTTTCATCTAATGCCCCAGGTTCAATGGCCCGCGGCACCTCCTCCCAGATGGCCTATAAGAAGATCCAGGAAACCTTAGGAGCCGTGGATCAGGGTAAACCGGCAGCTGCCATGAAGTTTACCTTCGGGGATCACAAGGGTGAGACTACTAGATTCAGGCCTTCGGGAAAGACCCATGAGATTGTGGCCATAGGAAGCTCTACCGGGGGGCCTATTGCCCTGCAGGGTATTATTCCTAAGCTGCCGCGTCTTAAGGTTCCCATGGTAGTAGTACAGCATATGCCTCCTGCATTTACCGCAACCTTTGCCCAAAGGCTTGATGCCATGTCAAAGCTTACCGTGCTGGAGGCAAAAGACGGCACTGTCCTGGAGCCTGGGAACTGCTACATAGCCCCCGGCGGGATGCAGATGATTTTTGAACGCGGGGGCGGCAAATACCGTATCAGGATTTTACAAGGTGATGACAGGGTGGTTTATCATCCCTGCGTTGATGTTTCCTTTGCCTCGCTGGCATCAATATACGGCGGCAGGGTGCTTGCAATGATTCTGACAGGTATGGGGTCTGACGGCTGTGAAGGCTGTCGTCTGTTAAAAAGGTCAGGATCTGTTATCTGGGCCCAGAATGAAGAAACCAGTGTAGTTTATGGAATGCCGCAGGCAGTGGTCAATGCAGGACTTGCCGACCAGGTGGTCCCCTTAGAGAGGATTGCCGAATATATCCAGGAAGAGCTGTAAGAGAGGTTAAACATGAACCTGATTGGGATGTTTACCGGCATTGGCTGCATCTTGGTGTCTATGATGCTTGAGGGCACCCATCCGGGGGCCCTAATCAATCTGCCGGCTTTTCTTGTGGTGGTTGGTGCTTCGTTTTCATGCTGCCTGGTTCAGTTTACCTTTGGGGAGGTCTTGACCGCCTTAAAGCATGGTCTCTGGCTGATAGCCCCGCCGCGCATTAATATGATTTCTCAGTCGGAGCTTTTATCAAGTCTTTCGACCACCGCAAGACAGCAGGGTATTTTGGCCCTGGAAAATTCGGTGGGGTCTGCCAATGACGATTTTACCCGAACCGGCATTCAAATGATTGTCGACGGTGTTGACAAGGACAGTCTTGCGGCACTTCTTGATAATGCAATTGCAATAGAGCAGCAGAAATTGGAGCCCAATGCCAAGTTTTTTGAGTCCCTGGGAGGCTATTCTCCAACTATGGGAATCATAGGAGCAGTGCTGGGTTTGATTCATGCCATGACTCTGCTTGACAGGCCGGATCTTCTGGGCCCTTCAATTGCAGTTGCCTTTGTGGCAACTATTTACGGTCTTATTTTTGCCAATATTATCTGCCTGCCGGCTGCCAACAGGATCCGTACTATTAATTCCCAGATAGCCTTATACAAGTACATGACCATGGAAGGCCTGGTATCAATAACTGCCAGCGAGAATACCATGATGCTCAAGCGTCGTGTCAGTGCTTTTACCGGCGCTCAGGTTGACTAGGGGACCTAAAAATGAAGAAGCCTGCGGCAGGACACGAGAATTTAGAGCGCTGGCTGGTCTCCTATGCAGACTTCATGACCTTGATGTTAGCAGTTTTCGTTCTGCTGTACGCTTTTGCCATGTCTAAGCAGTCAGAGGCCCAGTCGATGGTTCAGGGCCTGATGCAGTCTTTCAGTGAAATGGGGATGATCTCCTCAATTCCCGGGGTGATGGTCCTGCCAGGTCCTATTGCCCAGTCGCAAAATGCTGAGGCTCTTGCAGGGGCCGCTCAAGCCCCAAATGATATTAGTGCCGATACCCAAGGCGGCGGGATGATGGATTTTGGGATGACGCCAATGTCGTCTCAGCATGTTGAAGAGGAGGTCTCCGAAGGAACTGCTGGTGATTTAACGGCATCGGAGCTTGTCGCTGCTACCATGGGCTACATGGTCCGCGACTATAATGTGGATGACAGGGTGCATGAAGCCTCAGGCGAAGGCGGATTTGACCCCGGCGGTGATGAAGCTTTTGTATCAAGGGGCGGGCAGGGGCCTTCCGATGCGCAAACACAGGGCGAATTTGCAACCGGTGATCCTTTCGATTCCATTGAGCGTTCCATCTCAAGCACCTTGGAGAAGTTGGGCTTGGAATCAAGTATTGTGCTTGAGCGGGACAGCCGTTTTATTACCATTAACATAGGGTCAGCGCTGCTTTTTGCCGAGGACAGTGCCGCAGTGCTCAATTCATCGCGTCCTGTCATTGCCGCTATTGCTGGGATCTTGGCTAATATCAACAATTATGTCAGGGTCAGGGGTTATACTGACAACTCCTTTGTCCCCAACAGCGTCTATAAGAACAATTGGGAGCTCTCAGCTGCCCGTGCCAATGCGGTATTGGAGGAACTTGAAAACTTCGGGGTTGAGCCTGTGCGCCTGACTGGCGAGTTCTACGGACAGTATTCGCCTTTTTATTCCAACTCCACCCGTGCCGGCAGGGCACAGAACCGCCGCGTGGTAATCGCCATTTCCCGCAATGCTGTAAAACGCGGTGAGCTTCAGGTGCTGCCCGGTGATTCCGAGCGTATTGTTTCTACAGATCCGGTTAAGGCAGGTTCTGGGAACATTCAGTTCAACCTTGGAAATGACGGCAGTTTGAGATTTAATATCGATCAGGGACGAAACAATTAGGAGCATCAGTGTTAGTTTGGGCAGCAGCAAGTCAAAAAGGCGGAGTCGGCAAGACTACCACGGTGGCATCTCTGGCAGGATGGCTGCAAAAAGAGCACTTAAGGGTCCTGGTTATCGACACAGATCCTCATGCCTCACTGACCTCGTATTTAGGCTTTGATGATGAGACCCCAGAATATAATCTTTTTGATCTCTACGCTGCAAGCGAAGTTACCAGGGAGCTGTTTTTAAAAACGGTAACCAGAACCCGCCATCAGGGCCTTGATATCCTGCCATCATCAATGACTTTGGCAACCATTGACAGACAACTGTCGGGAAGACAGGGCATAGGACGCATTCTGTCAGGTGCTCTTGATACTGTGCGTGACTGCTATGATGTGGTCATCATAGATTGTCCCCCGGTACTGGGGGCTTTGATGGTAAATGCCCTGGCAGCTGCCACCATGATCCTGGTGCCGACCCAGACTGAATTTTTAGCCCTCAAGGGACTTCAGGGCATGGTGCGTACCTTTGAGATCATGGGCAATGCAGATACCTCCTTAGATTTTGAGTATCTTATCGTTCCTACCATGTTTGACAAAAGGACCAGGGCTTCACAACAAAGCCTGGATTTTATGCGCGAGCATTACGATAAGATTTGGGGCGGCTGTATTCCCATTGATACTTTATTTCGTGAGTCAAGTTCAAGAAGGATCCCCCTGCCTTTGATGGATACTTCATGCAGAGGGGCTGCAGCCTATCGTGACCTTTTATGCTGCTTAATCAGTATGGAAATTGAAAAGGATAACAGCAGAGTCTCTCCTGCTCTTGCCGCAATTATTGCCGATGATACCGGTGACGATGTTGCGCTTGCCCATCACAGTGAAGAAGTGGTGCAGGAAGCTGTAAAGGATCTTATGGGAGGGGCTTCCTAAATGTCGCTGTCACGTCAAAATCGCGAAGAGGAAACCTTAACAGCCTACTTTAAGCAGATGCTGTCCTGTGAAGAACAGGAAATTGATGCTGCAAAAGGCGACACTTTATCTGCTGAAGCTGCCCTTCCTGATTCTGCAAGGGAAGATCAGTTCTCTGCGGTTGATATTGATAAGACTGCAGAAGAGCCGAAGGTTCATGCCGCCTTAGACTATGTCCCCGAAAAGGAGGAAGCTCAGTTTGAGTTAAAGATGCTTCCTGAAAAAAAGGAGCAGGAGACTGAAGTATCTTTTGCAGAAGGCCCAAGCCTTGAGAAGCTTTTGTCTGAAATTCATGAGGATCCTCTTACTGCCGTTGAAACCCAAACTGAGACTCAAACGCAAACTGCATCAGAAACTGTGACTGAACAAAGTCAGGTTCAAACAGAGGTTCTTGAAGATCCTAAAGTCAAAACGCAGGAAGCTCCTGTGGTAGTTGATGAAACTGCAGCAGCATCTGATGCGGCTTTAGGGGATAAGTATCAGAATAAAGTTTTAACTCAGGCTGGTATTGAAGGCAAGTCCCGGGAAGTTTTTGAAAGTTGGGAGAATATCAATCTGGGAAGGGAGTTTCAAACCCTCTTCTTCCTGGCAGGAGGGGTTCGTTTTGCAGTCCCCCTGATTGATTTGGGCTCTATTTTTGAGACTCCCAAATATTCTTATATCATAGGTCAGCCTGCCTGGTTTTTAGGGATGACGGATATCAGGGGCAGGAAGGTTAATCTGGTTGACACCCTGCGTTTTATTAAGGAAGACTATCAGGGCAGGGAGGAGCCTTATCCTTATATTATCACACTGGGTCAGACCCGTTGGGCGATAGGCTGTGATACTTTAGAAGGCAACAGAACCATCCTAAACGATGATGTTAAATGGCGTCAGCATGCTGGAACCAGGCCCTGGCTTGCCGGCATTGTTAAGGAGCAGATGTGTGCCCTTATTCATGTCAAAGCCTTATCGGAACTTTTTGAAAATGGTTTTAATCCGAGAATTCTCGATCAGATAAAAGATTTACCGCAATGATTTTGCGCTTTTTTCTGGGCGTGATATCTTACATACTGTTGATAAGTTTTAAGACATAAAAGGAAGCGAATATGTCCGAGGAAAAGCAAAGCGTAGCAGCCGTATTTGATCCCGATGACGGCAATAAAGGGGAGTTTTTGCGCTGGGTTACTTTCCAGCTTGACCGTGAAATTTACGGCGTCAATGTCATGCAGGTGCGCGAAGTGCTGCGCTACTCTGACATTGCCCCTGTTCCGGGAGCTCCTGCATATGTTCTTGGCATTATTAATCTGCGCGGCAATGTGGTTACGGTAATTGACACCAGGATGCGCTTCGGCCTTCCTTCTACTGAAGTTACCGACAACACCCGTATCATGATTATAGAGTCCGATAAGCAGGTAATCGGCATTATGGTGGATTCAGTTGCCGAAGTGGTGGATTTAAATTCCGCCGACATCGATGAAACTCCTAATGTCGGTACTGATGAGGCAGCCAAGTTTATCTGCGGAGTATGCAACCGTAATGATGAGCTCCTGATCCTTATTGATTTAAATAAACTCCTGTCAGATGATGAGTGGAGCGAAATTGCTAATGTCTAGGCTTGTGTCTTGATAATAAAGTTACCGGGAACAAAACGTGCAGTTTGAATTTGATCTTGTACTCTACTGCATTTGGGGAGGAACAGTTTTCCTGCTGTTTTTGATCCTCATATCCTTTATTATCAATTCAAGGCGCATTGCATCCCTAGAAAATAAAATTCAGGTTTTGGATAAAAATAATGATGATTTGAGCAAATCCTGCAATGCCCTGTCATTAGAGCGGGAGGCTTTGGCGCGAAAATTAGCTTCCCTTACAGGCAGCTTCAAAGCAGTGGGGGAAAGCAATGATGCCCTTATTGACAACATCGCAGAGCTTTCCAAAAGGATAATTTCCCTTGAAGGTAAGCTTGGGGCCGTAAAAGGTCCTGCTGATGCGGTGGGTGCATCTTTAGGGCAAAAGCCCCCAAGAGCTCTTACTGATGACATGTTAAAAGAAGGCCCGGATGTTAGTACCTTAAAGGACAGGGCCTCCTTAGAGGATGAAAACAGGGCACCTAAGGGACCTCAGGGTTTGTTGGGAGCGCAGGATTTGTCAGGAAAGAACAGGGTGGTGTCGCAGCATGAGGACTCTGTACCTTTAAATGCCAAAGGGACTTTAAAGATTGCAGAAACTCTATTGAGTACCGAAGAGTTGGACATGATGTCTGCAGTGCAGGGCTTTGGCACTGAAAGTTCAGGTATCAAAGAAGAGATACCGCTGGGCTCTTCCTCTGCTTCTGAGGAAAGAAGACATAAGGCTTCAGCAGAACCTGCCCTTAACTTTGGGGGTAAGCTTAAAAGTTCTAATGATGATAAGGAAGATGCCTCAGAGGAGACTGAAATAAGGCAGCGGCTGGTCAAAGCCATGGCAGATTATGAGGCGGCACCGTCAAGGGCAGCAGAGTCTGTTCATAAGGCGGCCTCTCGGGCTGCCATCAGCGCCTACGGGATAGGAACTCCTAAATCTTTACGCTCAAGAAACAGGAAATGACAGGAAGGCTCAAGGCTCTTTTATAAGGAAATTAAAGCCCTCACAAGACGTGCCTTTGAGCCTATAAGGTGAATTTTCCTGCCTCCTGAGGCTAAGCTGGGATCTTAAGCTGCCTGTGGTGTGTGGTTGTGGATCTAAAAGAAAACTGCAGTCTGTCATGGAAGTAATGTGTCAGGTGGTGTCATGAGTCAGAATCGTAGTCAGATTTTAATTGTTGATGATGATAGTGAGCTTAGGGAAGCCATTGTTGATACCCTGATGCTTACTGGATATGCCTGCCTTGAGGCAGGATCAGGTGAGGAAGCTCTTGAAATCCTGACAAGACGCAGGGTTGACATGGTTATTACCGATGTCCAGATGGGGCAGATGGACGGGCATGCCCTCTTAAATAACATCAATGAAAAATACCCCAATATCCCGGTACTGCTGATGACAGCTTACGCCAATATCAGCGGAGCGGTAAGAGCCATACGTGATGGGGCTGTTGATTACCTTGCCAAGCCCTTTGCCCCTGAAGTGCTGTTAAATCAGGTATCCCGCTATGTTCCCGTCAAAAGAATTTTAACCAAAGATCCTGTGTGGCAGGATCCCAGCACCGGCGAGCTGTTGCAGCTGGCAAAAAAGGTGGCAGCCTCCGATGCTACCGTGATGGTAACAGGCCCTTCAGGCGCCGGGAAGGAAGTTTTATCCCGCTTTGTCCATGACCATTCGGCACGCAAAGACGGTCCTTTCGTGGCAATAAACTGTGCTGCCATTCCGGATACTATGCTCGAATCCACCTTATTTGGCTATGAAAAGGGTGCTTTTACGGGGGCAGTCCAGGCATGCCCCGGAAAATTTGAGCAGGCTCAGGGTGGAACCATTCTTCTTGATGAAATCACCGAGATGGATTTGGGGCTTCAGGCCAAGCTTTTAAGAGTGCTGCAGGAAAAAGAAGTAGAAAGACTTGGATCTCGCAAAACCATTCCTTTGGATGTCAGGGTGATTGCAACTTCCAACCGTGACCTAAAGGATGCAGTAGCGCGTCATGAGTTTCGTGAAGATCTCTATTACCGTCTTAATGTCTTTCCTCTAAAGTGGCGTCCCCTGTGTCAAAGGCCCATGGATATCGTGCCTTTGGCCAATTTCTTTTTGCAGCGTCATGCCTTGGATCAAAGTCTTCCCATCCCCACTCTTACCAAGGAGGCTCAAAAGGATCTTTTGAGCTATTCGTGGCCGGGCAATGTACGTGAGCTTGATAATGTCATGCAAAGAGCCCTGATCTTAGCCGATGACGGTATCATCACCCCTGCATGTCTTATTCTTGATGAAGGATCATTCAACGCCATGATGCAGGAAGATGAAAGCCGCGGCTACTCATCACCTAAAGGCTCGTCTCCGCAATCTTCCAGCGATTGTCAGGATCTAGAGGAGAGTTTTGGGGCAGATGCTGTTAATGGAGAATCAGTTGATGAGGCAATGCCTTTATCATCCTTTGAGGACAGGCTTCGCAATCAGAAGATCCCCCGTAATTTAGGAGGTGAGCTTAAGCTTCAGGAATATCAAATTATCCTGGAGGCTTTAATAGAGCTTAAGGGCAGCAGGCAGGCCGTATCCGAAAAGCTTGGCATTTCCCCGCGTACGCTGCGCTATAAGATAGCAAAGATGCGCGAAGAGGGGATGATTATTCCAGGCTGATTTTTTAAGACTTTAAGGACGTCCTGTGGTTCATGGTAAAAGAGCCCATTAAGTTTTACAGGATCTTTATAAATCGCGGTCTAAAGCCTCCTGCATGGCTTCTCTTGCCATCTCCTGCTGTTTTAAAATCAGCGCCGCATCGCTGGGTTTTTTGGCATAAGCCTTGATCTTTTCCCATTGCAGCTCTTTAAGTCCCCGTACCGAGGCTCCGGTTTTCTTGGGTTTTGAAGTTCTAAGCTTAGGCTTATTGGAGGCAAGCTTGGGCAGGGGGGCATCGCCTATGGCAATGGGGGCACCAAGATAGGTAGGCTGTGATTTTAAGATATAGACATCAAAGACGCATTTAATGCGGGCAAAAAACTCCCTGATGAGTATTTTAAACATTGCCCCCGAGGCTTTGGGAGTGGCAGCATTAAATCCTACTGCATCAATATTGTTAGCCTTAGCTATAAACAGGGCTCTTTCATTGTGAAATTCCTGGGAGATTATGGTCATATCATTGAGCATGAAAACCTTTTTGGCCCTGATCACTGAATCAATGGTGCTAAAACCTGCATAGTCGGCAATAATTCTGTCTTCGGGGATCTTGTAGGATAACAGGGCCCGCATCATTTGCCTGGGTTCATTGTAGGAAGGATGCCTGTTGTCACCCGATACCAGGATGTAGTCGATTTTGCCCTGATTAAACAGAGTCACCGCGGCAAGAATACGATAGGTAAAAAATTCATTAGGCTGCCCCGGGGCGATGTTGGATGAAGTGCCAAGAAGAAGCCCCACGCGGTGATAGGGAATATCCCGGTAGCTGTCATAGGAAAAAAAGGCGTTTGAGGAAATTTTGATCATGGAAAGCAGCATGAAAATTAAAAAACAGATAAGACCTACGACAGTAAGGTAGCATATGGTTTTAAAAAAACGTGAGAATTCAAGGTTGAACCAGGCATTCTCAGGATGTTCATCTGCAGCTGCCATCTGCTTTCCTAAATAACATGCATTACCATAGGATGGGATGCGGTTTTCCGGTAAAGATCATTTAAAACTTGATCATCTTTTACCCTGAATGTAAGACTCCAGGAGATATAGGTTCCGTTGCGGGATATTCTCTTTTGCGGGGCAGATCTCACGGCCTCACCGCAAATGTCTTCCATCAGGGCAATGATTTTTTCAATTTCAGCCTCTTTTTTGACTATCACCCGGAAGGTCATTTCCGCAGGAAAGTTGAGAAGTTCCTTAAAAGATCCGGCTTTTAGTATCTGCATCCTAGTCCTCGGCAAAGAACAGATATACCCTGTCCCAGAGTCTTGAGAAAAAACCGCCTTCTTTGATTTCGGTTTTGGCAACCAGAGGGAAGGAGGCAATTTCCTGATCATCAAGCCTGATGTCAATGACGCCCAATTGTTCTCCCTTTTGGATCGGGGCTTTGAAAGAAGCGCTGGTAAGCTTATAGCTTACCCTGATACGATTTTGGGAACCGCGGGGGATCATCAGGTTGACAGGCTCGGTTACCGTAAGCTCTACCTTTGAAAGGTCGCCTAAACGAACTTCACGCTCTAAGATGCTCTGATCTGCGTTGAAGGGAGTGTAGGATTCGTAATAGCGGAAACCATAGGTGAGCATCTGCCTGCAAAAGTCTGCTCTGGCCTCTTCTGAGGCTGCTCCTATTACCACGGCAATCAGGCGCATGTCCCCTTCTACTGCCGAAGCTGCCAGATTGTAGCCTGACTGGGATAAATGGCCGGTCTTGATCCCGTCAACATTAAGGGTGCTGTCCCACAGCAGACGGTTTCTGTTTAACTGTTTTATTCCATTGAAGGTAAATTCCTTCTGGGAATAGATGCTGTATTCTTCGGGAAGATCCCGAATAAGGGCACGGCCCAGCAGGGCCATATCATAGGCCGTTGAGTAATTATTCTCGTCAAAAAGGCCGTGGACATTGGCAAAATTGGTATTGCCAAGGTTAAGTCTTTTGGCATAGGTATTCATGACCGAGACAAAGCCGCTTTCAGATCCTGCAAGATGAATTGCCATGGCAGCGCAGGCATCATTGCCAGACTGGATAATGATCCCCTTGTTTAAGTCCTCTGCCCTGACCTTTTTTCCCACTTCAATGAACATTTTTGAGGAATCAGAGTAATTTTTGGACCAGGCTTCATTGGTAATTAAAACTTCATCATCAGGATGCAGCCTTCCTGCCTTAAATTCCATTCCTATGACATAGGAGGTCATCATTTTGGTAAGGGAGGCAGGCCAGATCTTTTCATGAGGATTATGTGACATTAAAAGCTGACCTGTGGCAGCATCCATTAACACCCATGATTTGGCATCAAAAGTTGGGGGGCTTGGGATAACTATAGGAGTATTAGGTTCGATCGCAACAGGTTGTGAGCCTTTTTCTGCTTCTGCCTTCAAGGATGCGAAAGGATCGGGAATACTCTCATCCACGGCACCTGCCTTTTGTGCAGTCAAAAAAACTGCCGCGGCACAACAAGCTATAATTCCAATGGCTTTCATCTTTATTCAGTAACCTTAATATTGTCCTGCTAATTACAGCACTAGGGTTTTTTCTTTACATAAGGGGCAGCATGTTACAGTCTTTTTACAAAGGCATCAGGATACCCCAAAGTCTTCACTTCATTTACCACCCTGCCAAGATCGTTTTCAGGAACAGGGCCTAACCTGACACGGTAAAGAGAACCTTCTGTCATCACTGAAACCGGGTATGAGGCATTGTTTCTTATATTATTCCGAACTTCAAAGGCTCGTTCCTGTGAGCTTGAGGTAAAGATCTGCACGTAGGAATAATCGCCTGATGAGCCTGTTCCTATCAGGGAATTTTCTATGGCATCGGCATCAGCATTGTCCTGGTAATTGGCAGCACTTTGACCTGAAGGGGCATTTACAACGGCAGCGGTAATTCTGGCAGCTTCAATGGCAGCTCCTGCCTGGGTGTGCGGGGAGGGAGGCTCGCCGCGGCTGATATCATAGATTAGTCTTCTGATGTTATGGGTTTGTGGAGGGGCAGGAGGCATTCTAGAACCTGCAACAGGCCCCGAACCAGAAGCAGGATCTGAACCAGAGTCTGAACCTGAAGTTGATGCTGTACCTGAACTTGAAGTTGAAGCTGAAAAGATATCTCCTGCAGGAGTGCTGCCGCTGCCGCTGCCGATGTTGGCTATGACATTGCCTTCTCTTACGTCAATATACTCAAGCTTTACTTTGGCAGTGCCCTTTGCTTTCATATCTATGGCATTGGCAGCCCCTTCTGACAGATCAATAATGCGCGAGCCGTGGAAGGGGCCGCGGTCATTAACCCGCACTATGACGGCCTTGCCGTTTTCAAGATTGGTGACTTTAAGGTAGGAGGGCAGGGGCAGATTCTTGTGGGCGGCAGAATAGCCCTTTTGATTATATACTTCCCCATTGGAAGTCTTGTTGCCGTGAAAGCCCGGGCCGTACCAGGAGGCGGTGCCTATTTCAAGATAGGAATTGCAATCCTTCCAGACCTGATAGTTTTTGCCTAAAACAGAGTAATTCTTATTGCCGCCGCGGCTTAAGGCCTCATACTTTGGAGTAACTCCCGGCACCCCGCTTAAGTCAACAGGCTCACTTTGCGGGTAGGGTTTGGTATTGTCAGGACCTGAGCCATAGACGGCACCGTCTGCTGCTTTTGAGCCGTGTGTGGCATTGAGGTTCGAAAATCCAGGATCAGATGATGAGCAGCCCGTCATGATGATGGCAGCAACAAAGGCTGCGGTCCCAAGCATGGTGAGGTTAAGAAAATTAATAAACCTTAAAGTCTTAAATGTTTTCAATTATCAACACCTATGTTAAGTTTATTTCTAATCTTAAGGGCTGCAGCCTATGGTCTGCGTCCTTCAGGATTAATTATTTCGCCCCGCTTTATCAAAATCTTATGGTATTCACCGCGGATAAATTCGGCAAGCTCATATACGGCTCTGGCATACAGGGGGCTTTTGTTATAACGCATGATAACCCCAAAGTTGTGCAGTCCAACGCCAATTTCAGTACTGCCGTCCTCAAGTACAAAGGGAAAAAGCCTCAAATTTTCCTTAGGATCCAAATTGACCTTGGTTGATACCCCTGCCCTGATTGCTTCAGCTCCTGTGACGTCCCACTCTTTTGCCACAAGATCCTTTACATCACCTTTGGTAACGGCAGGGTAGAAGATCCCGCGGCCTTGTTCCCATTTGTGGGCTTTAAAATAATTGGCAACCGATCCTATGGCATCTTCAGTATTGTTAAATAAGTCCACCCGGCCGTCCCCGTCAAAGTCTACGGCATAGTTGAGGTACGAGGTGGGCATAAACTGTCCCATGCCCATGGCTCCTGCATAGGATCCTTTGATATCAGTTAAATTCCAGTTTTCCCTGAGAGCAAGTTTTACGAATTGGCCAAACTCCTTTGAAAAATAGGTTTCCCTGGGAGGATAGTGAAATCCTAAGGTATAGAGGGCATCAAGGACTTTCCAGGAGCCCATGTTGCTGCCGTAAAAGGTTTCCACGCCAATGATGGCGCAGATAATTTCAGGAGGAACCCCGTAGACTTCATAGGCGCGCTTTAAGGTTTTTTCATTGGCAAAGTAGAATTTGACTCCTTCATTGATGCGGGAGGTGGTGATAAAAAGCCTGCGGTACTGCCACCAGGGTTTGCCCTCATAAGGCTTGGTCATGGTATCGATAATCTTCTGCTGAAATACCGCTTGTTTCATGGCAGCTTCTATCTGCCCGGTATTAAGGCCCGAGAAGTCTGCGATTTCCCCCGCAGTAGGAGCTGCCCGGGATATGGTTGCAAATCCCCAAAAGAGCAGCAGTATTAAAACTTTCCTGAACATTAAGGTACCTTATTAAATCAAATTTGCCACAAGCCCCATCCTGTGGGATTGGAGTTTTCCCAGGCTCTTTGGGGGGGGGCCTGGGATCGCTCTTATTTTCATCATTCCCGTATTAAGGCGCAGGGCCTGCTTTGATTTATTATACAGGAAGTTATCTGCACCTGCTTCTTGCAGGCAGGTCTTGCGCAGGAGATAGATAAGTTTTGCTGCCCTAAACTTCCTATCATGGGGATGTTGGATGCGCTATGGCAAATAAAGCCTTAAGCTTATGGCTTACCTGAAGGTAAGCGCTTTTTTATGTGTGTGTACCGACATGATGATTCCAAAGCATATTGCCAGGGTTACCATGGAGGTGCCGCCGTAACTTACCATGGGCAGGGGCACTCCTACCACAGGCAGGATCCCAGAGACCATGCCGATGTTTACAAAAATGTAGAACACAAAGGTAAAGGTATAGGCTGCGGATAAAATGCGCATAAAGTTTTCTTTGCTTTGAAAGCTTATGTAGACGCAGCGGCCCAAAAGATAGGTATAAATGGCCATGAGGATAAGAAAGCCTATAAGTCCGGTTTCCTCTGCTAATACTGCAAAGATAAAGTCAGTATGGGGTTCGGGGAGGAAGTCAAGCTGTGACTGTGAGCCCTGCAGCCATCCTTTGCCGTAAAGACCTCCTGAACCTATGGCAATCTTGGATTGAATGATATGGTAACCGGCACCTAAGGGGTCGGATTCTGGATCCAATAAAGTTAAGATCCGCTGTTTTTGATAATCGTGCAGTACAAAGTTCCACATCAAAGGGAAGGCGGCAGTAGCTGCAACTGCTCCTCCTGCCAGGTACCAAAGCGAAAGGCCTGCTATGAATACTGCAATAAAGCCTGATACTGCAATTAGGGAGGCAGTTCCTAAATCCGGCTGCTTTAAGATCAGCAGTACCGGTACTGCTATAAGACCAAAAGCAATGAGAACTCTTGAGGCAGAAGGGGGTAAATTGCCTTTTGAAAGGAATGCTGCGATGGTAAGAGGCATGACTACCTTAAACAGCTCAGAAGGCTGAATTCTCATAAAGCCTAAATTAAGCCAGCGCCTGGCGCCCTTGCTAACATCACCTGCCACATCAACTGCTATTAGTAATATTATTCCCAGGATATAAAAATAGAAGGCTGTTTTGGCAATGAAACGGGGGTCAAACTGCGCTACTACAATCATTATCCCGAAGGCCATAAAGGTCCTGACTATCTGTCTTATGAGCATATCAGTGTCTTGTCCTGAAGCCGAGTAGAGCACAAACAGTGACAGCATCAGGGCCATTAAAAGACCCAGGATAAGCGGCAGATCAAGATGGTGGCGGAACAGCCAGGTGCCGCTGCTTTGCAGGGGTTCATCGCTCATAGCGCGCAGAGAGTTTTCTGTCATTGTACGCTTACAGTGCCTCCAAGACCGAATTTTTCCACAACAGGACTGCTTTCCCCAAGATAGCCGCCCGGGTAAAGTTCCAAAAGATATTTATCCATAAGCTTGCGGGCAATAGGGGCAGCTTTGGCAGAGCCTCCTCCTTCATTTTCCAGAATAACGGCAACTAAAATGCGCGGGTACTTGTAGGGTGCAAAGGCCACAAAAAGAGCATTGTCACGGTGAATTTCCTTAAGGGCACCGGCATTGTATTTGGCGTTCTGGGCAATGGATACCAGCTGGGCGGTGCCGGACTTGCCGGCAGCTTTATATCCGGTGTTTGCAAAGGCGCGTCTTCCGGTACCCTCGGGGCCGTTTATCACAAGATACATGCCGGCTCTTGCAACATCCCAGTAGGAAGGATCTTTCACATCCATAATGGTGCTGTCAGGCCCCTGTGCCAGGGGATGACGGTGGATTTGCCTGATATGTTGGTCAGGATCGGTAAATTTTTCTTGAAAAGCTTCTTCAGGGGCCAAAACCGGATCTTCCATAAGATCCACTGCCGTGTCAGATCCAAGACTTTCAAGAGCAATTACAGCGGAGCTGTCAGGAACAAAGTCTGGATCCAGGCTTTCAAGGCTGCTGTTATCCACATCAGGGGAAGGCAGAAGACTATCATTACTGGAAGCTGTACTTTCTGCCGTGTGGTCAGCTGCCATAATTTCTTCATTTTCCTCAAGTTCTTCAACGGCATTGGTGCGGACCATGGAAAGAGAAAGGGCGCTGTCATCAGGAGTTCTTATTGCCAGGCGCAGATTGGAAATATTGCCCTCATCCCTTGCCCTTAAAATATCTGCAAAGTTTAGGACCTGCGCATTGTTTTGTGAAGGATCTGTAGCTTTCTCAAGAAAATGCGGGGTAATAGTCTGGCCGTAATTTGCAAGGGCAGCATGGGCTTTTATAAGCTGCATTAAAGTTGAGACCCAATAACCCTGACCTATGCCTATGGGAATGGTATCACCAAGATGCCAGCTGTCACCGTGGCGCCTTAACTTCCATTCTTTTGACGGATTAAGTCCTAAGGATTCTTCCTTGATATCAATGCCGGTGGCACGTCCAAAACCGAAGCGATCCAGGTAGCTATGGATGGTGTCAATGCCTGCCCTGTGGGCCAGATCGTAGAAGTAAGTATCGGCGGAAACTTCAATGGCCCTGTAGATGTCAAGCCAGCCGTGGCCCCAGGCTTTCCAGTCGCGGAAGCGGTGGGAGGATCCTGGCAGCATAAAGGCAGGTCCCCCGAAGTAGGTTGAATTTCTGGTGATAAGTCCCTCATTAAGTCCCATTATCGCCAACAGGGGCTTGATGGTGGATGCCGGGCTGTATCCTCCCTGGGTTACCCTGTTAATGAGAGGTTTGCTGGGATTGTTAAGAAGTCTTTTGTACTCATTGGAGCGGATCCCCCTTACAAAGAGGTTGGGATCGTAGCTGGGATTGGAGTAAAAAGCGAGGATCTCCCCTGTCGATGGGTCAATGGCGGCAATGGCTCCTCTCATGCTGCCTAAAAGCTCCTGGGCATAATATTGCAGTCTGATATCTATGGTAAGGGTAATATCAAGTCCCGGACTGGGAGGATTGTAGTTGAGGGTGCGGATCACTCGGCCGTGGCTGTCAACTTCAACTTCACGGGATCCTGGAGTGCCGTGGAGAATGTCCTCATAATAGCGTTCAATGCCGAGTTTCCCAATAGACTGGGTGCCTTCATAGTTCTCAAGCTTGCCCTCCTTCATAAGGAGATCCAGATCATCCTGATTGATGCGCGAGACATAGCCTAATGCATGGGTCAGGATATTGGCAAAGGGATAATGGCGGTTTAAGTTGGACGTGATCTGCACATTAGGGAAGCGGTGGCGGTTGACGGAAAAAGTGGCTATTTGATCTTCAGTCAAATGTCTTGAAAGTTCAAGACCTGAAAAACGCTGCCTGGTCCTGGCAAGGTGCAGAAGGTTGTTTATTTCAGCCTCATCAAGCTCAAGTTTTAAAAGATCATTGAGCTTTTCAATGGCATCTTTGGTGTCAACACCCTTTACCGGGAAGAGTGTCAGATGAAATACCGGGCGGTTTTCCGCCAAAACTACGTGATTGCGGTCATAGATAATGCCTCTTTGCGGTACTACGGGGAGCACTTTGATCCTATTTTCATTGGATCTGGTAGTGTAGCTGTCGTAGGACACTATCTGCAGATAGTATATGTTGGCAAAGAGGATCACTCCTAAAAGCACAGAGAACATGATCGCGATTATCATGCGATTTTTGAAAATCGCATTTTCAAGCTTGATATCCTTGATCCCCAGGACGTTGTCGGGATTTTCCCGGCGTCTTACTTTCTCTTTCTCTTTCCTGCTAAAAAGCAGCCTTTCCCCCGGGGATTTTCTTTTAGACCTCATAAATCATCCCCTGTGATAAGGAAGTCCGGCATTTATGGCATAGGTGCGATAAAGAGTTTCTGCCAGAATCACTCTTACCACAGGATGAGACAAGGTAAGCCTGCCCAAAGCCCAAAGTTCATCTGCCCTTTGTCTTACTTCATCAGTATGTCCTTCAGGGCCGCCTACCAACAATGCAGTATCAGAATAAGACTGCGAAAGCTTTAAAAATTTATGCGCAAGCTCCTCTGAGGAATATTCTCTGCCCCTTTCATCAAGAGCGATGACATATGCACCTCCTGGAATTGCCTGAAGGGTTTGTTGAGCCTCTTTTTTACGGGCAGACAATTCAATACCGTCGCCTACACGCTTTTTAGGGGCAATCTCCCTTAGGATAAGCGGCATTTCACGCGGCAGCCGCTTTTGATATTCCATAAAGGCCTCATTAACCCATGACGGCATTTTATTCCCCACTGCAATCAAAGTTATTTTCATTATTCTTATAAATTACTGTGTTATCTCGGCTCCTGCTGCCATAACCTTATATAAATCCTCCAGATGATACCTTGCCCTTTCCTCTTCAAGCAGAACGTGCACCATTACGTCTCCAAGATCGGCTATCACCCATCTGCCCTCATTAATTCCTGACAGGGTAATGTCATCAAGGCCTGCCCTGTTAAGGTGTTCTTCAAGGCGCTCTGCTATGGCACAGACATGACGGGAGGATGTGCCGGAGGCTACCATCATCACATCGGTAATGGAAGAATTGCCGTTTAAGTCTATCGCGGCAATATCAAGGGCCTTTGACGATTCCAGACTCATGCGGCAGAAGGCGGTAAGTCCGGTAGTATCTGCTAAACTAATGTTCTTATCCATAGCGTTTTGGTATTGGTTGTTTTTAAATTATCCAAATAACAACACG
Source organism: uncultured Enterobacterales bacterium (assembly GCA_964399665.1). Taxonomy (GTDB): domain Bacteria; phylum Pseudomonadota; class Gammaproteobacteria; order Enterobacterales; family Succinivibrionaceae; genus Avisuccinivibrio_A. Next base: position 28,265 of record CAYNSI010000003.1, read on the forward strand.
TTAATTTTTAGATATTTTTCTATCTGCTTATCAGATAAGCTAAAATTGACATAATGTCAAGAGGGGTAGAACCAAAAAGCATGGGGCAAGGCTAAAAAACATCCGAATATTTATATAATTCATGATCCAAAATTTCTTTTAAAACCAAGGCGGGAACTTCTTTTTTAAGGTAGGACAGGGCTCTGTCGTCGCGGCTTGAATAAAATTTGATTAAAGCTTCCCTTAAATTTGAGGATGATACATCTTGTTCTTCGCATTCTATATAAAAGCACAGGCCGCATGGGGTATTTAAAAGCTTTGGGCTTTCTTTTAAGTCCTCTTTTAAAACCAGTCTTTGCTTTAAATACTCCTTTATTGCAGGATTTGCCATGTCAAGGGAACATCCCGGGCGCCCAATGACTGCAAGATTGACATAATCGGTAAGCAAAAAGCCCTGATGCCAGGTATCAAGAGCAAGAAGGGAGTCCATCCCCATTAAAAAAAACATCGGGGTATCATCATCTCTTTCCTGCCTTAAAGTCCTCAGGGTATTAAGGGTATAGTTAAAGGATGAGGCATTTTCCTCCATGGTGTTTACAGCCATGCGAGGCTCGTCTTTGATGGCAAGTTTGATAAGATCTGTTCTTTTTTTAAAATCCAATGATGCAGCTTTTTTGTGGGGCGGACTGGCATTGGGAATAAATTCAAGACGCTCTAAGAAGAGGGCATCAGTAATATTGCGGGCCAGCTTAAGATGACCTTCATGGATGGGATCAAAGGCACCTCCGAAAAAACCGGTACGCATTTTACTCAATCCTCCGGATCCAATCTTGCTGCCTGGAAATTGCCCGTGCAAACTGCCATTTCCTGAAGTTTTAAGAAACTTTTTTCATAGGAAAAATTAGCATAGAGTCTCGAAGCTTTTGACAGGCCTAAGCTCAAAAAGTTCAATAAATCCTGCGGCATTTTAGCACTTGCCAGAATTACCGCATTCTGTAACCTGGGCATCTTGATGCCAAAACCTAAAAAAAAGCGCGAGCGCTCCTTAGGATCCATTCCTGCTAGATTTTGCCCCCTTGCTGCAAAAACTGCAGCTAAAGCTCCTTCAAGGCTTGAAAGAATAGACCCCAATGATTCTGCAGGGCTGCTTGAGGCGCTCTTGTACAGGAAGCTTAGGATCTGCAGGGCCCTGGAAGCCTCCCCTTTTAGCAGGGCTTCGGGGTATTCAAATCCTGTGTAGCGTGAATCATGGGAGAAAAATTGGTCTATTTGAGTTAAGTTAATAAAATTATTCTTATCATCAAGAGATCTGCTCATTTCAAGCATCTGCAATGACTTGTCAATTGAGGTTAGGTTTCCTTCACAAATCATGGCAAGATAGGATGCAGCATCCCTTGCTATAGTAAAACCATACCTTGAACAGCGCTTTGAAATAAAATCCAAAAGGGCGGGGCCTTCGGGGGGATAAAAAATGTCCAAAGTGCCGCCTATGCCTTTTATAAAGGAGATTGCATGCTTTTTGCGGGTCTCAAGCTTAAATTTAGTTTCCAGCTTAAAGGGCAGGGCAGGTTCTTTTTTGTAGGCACTTAGGATCCTCGGCAAATCTACTACTATGGTGATCCCGTCTCTGATTTTTTCTGCAATAAGATTTAAAACCTCAACTGCAGATGCATCAAGATCTTTTAAATAGATCCTGATGATCCTCTCTGCCCCAAACAGACCTGGATCAAGAAGCTCATTTTCAAGGATCTGCAGCCCCGGACTCTTGCTGCCCTGAAAATCAGAGGGGGTGAAGATCATAAATAAAGCATTAGGATAATTTTTGCGGGCCTCGGCAATCACAGCCTCTGCCGCGTCATTTTTTAAAAGGGGCTCATCAGAACTTAAAACTGCTACCTTGTAGGCCATCTTACTTAAAACTCGGTACTTAAGCTTTCAGGGGCTTCATGTTTTAACGAAGGTGCAATGGGTGGCAGCACGGGGGCGGCGATGCTGTCGTCTGACAATACTGCCATGCCGTTGTTAAGCTCATCTACGGTAACTGAGGTGCCCAAAGAGCGCTCGGCACTGTCCTGTGCCCTTAAGGCATCAATTACGGTCATGCCCTCATAGATGGAAGTATCGGGAACAAAATCCGAATCCTCGTTTACCAGCAGATCTGCAGGCTGGGCAATTCTGACGCTGGGATCGCTCTGCCTTCCCAAATAGGAAATTCTGGTTACCATCTGCCTTGCAAGTTCCTGATGGGTCTCATCAATGACGGTATCCTTTTCCGTCTGTGAGGCCAGGGCAAAGCCGGATTTGTTCAAAACCGATCTGGTAAGGGAATTGCGCATGATAATGGGTTTGTTACCCGGGATCATCAAGGTTCCTGCAACACTTACAAAGATATTTTCCTCAAGAGCCTGGGCCATGGAATCTACGGCCACCACCTTGGTGGTGATATGTGAAGAGGGTATGAGCAGGGTGGGCGCCTTATCATCCCTTTGATAACCGCCTGAGTTCTGGCTGTTGACCTCAACTCCAGAGAGCCTTAAATTTTGAACTACATATTTATAAAAGGAACTGTGATAGGCGCCTTCAACATTAAGCTTCGGGACGGCCTGACCCAAATCTTCCTGGGTGGGCAGCTGAAAACCGCAGGAGCACAGCACTAAGGCGGTTAAGGCAGCTGCTATGGTCAAGACAGTTTTGTGCATGAAGTTCCTCATCCTAGGATGCCACGATGTTAAGGAGGCGGCCTTTTACATAGATCACCTTTTTAACTGCCCTGCCTTCAAGGTGACGGGCCACATCCTCATGGGCAAAGGCGGCAGATTTGATATCATCTTCCGTTGCATCAGGAGAAACGGTAATTCTTGCCCTGAGTTTGCCGTTTATCTGCACCACCACCAGAAGATCTAAAGCCTTAAGGGCTGCAGGATCGGGCTTTGGCCAGGAGGCATTGTCATCTATGCTGCCCTCATTGCCGAGCATCTGATATAAAACATAGCAAATATGCGGCACAATGGGGTAGAGCATCACTACCACGTCATTATAGATTTCATACTTTAAGGCGGTGGCATCATCATCAGTGCGCGTTATTTTGGCAGCGGCATTTAGAAGCTCCATGATGGCTGCAACTGCAGTATTGAAGGTTTGGCGCCGCCCGATATCATCATCAACTTTTTGTATGGTACTGTGAAGCTGATGCCTTAAACGGTAAAGCTCTGGATCCAATTTTCCAGGATCCAAAGTTTTCTTTTGATGCTGTGAAGTAAACTCATAGATTTGTGAGTACAGCCTTTTTAGGAAGCGGTGAGATCCTTCAACTCCCGACTGGCGCCATTCTAATGTCAGCTCGGCAGGAGAGGCAAACATCATAAACAATCTTACGGTATCAGCTCCAAAAAGGCGGATCATATCTTCAGGGTCGATACCGTTATTCTTGCTTTTTGACATCTTGATCATGCCTTCATGGACCAGCTCATGCCCTTCATCATCAACGGCCCTGATGATATTGCCCTTGTCATCGCGGCTGACATCAGCCTTAAGGGGGCTTACATAAACTCTGGCTCCCTGTTCGTTGGTATAGTAGAAGGCATCGGCAAGGACCATGCCCTGACACAGCAGACGCTTAAAGGGCTCATCTGCTTTTACCATGCCAAGATCTCTCATGACCTTAAAGAAAAAGCGTGAGTACAAAAGGTGCATGACCGCATGTTCAATGCCGCCTATGTATTGATCCACGGGAAGCCAGTAATCGGCCTCATCATCAATCATGCCGGTAGTGCAGCGGGGTGAGCAGTAGCGGGCAAAATACCAGGATGATTCCATGAAGGTATCAAAAGTATCGGTTTCCCTAAGGGCGCTTTGTCCTTTATAGGTGGTCTTTGCCCAGACAGGATCGCTTTTAAGGGGAGATACCACTCCGTCAATAACCACATCCTCAGGGAGTTTTACGGGCAGATTTTCATCAAGCTCGGGAACCACTTGACCGCTTTCTTCTAAAGTAAGCATGGGAATGGGGGCGCCCCAGTATCTTTGTCTTGAAATGCACCAGTCCCTTAATCGGTAGTTTACCCTGCGTTTGGCGCAGCCTGCAGCTTCAAGTTTATCGGCAATGGCATTGCAGGCGCCCTTAAAATCCAGGCCGTCAAATTCACCGGAATTAAAGAGGATCCCATGTTCGACGTAGGCTTGCTCTTTAATGTCAGGCTCAGGGGCATCATAAGGGCGGATGACGGGGATAATATCAAGACCGTATTTTTTAGCAAATTCATAATCACGCTGATCGTGGGCAGGTACTGCCATAACGGCGCCGGTACCATAGTCCATGATCACGAAATTGGCGGCCATTACAGGGATCTTGCGCCCGTTTAGGGGATGGATGGCATAAAAGCCTGTTGCCATGCCCTTTTTTTCCATGGTGGCAATATCGGCTTCGGCAAATTTTTGGGTGCGGCACTCCTGGCAGAATTTATCAAGCTCACTATTGTTCAGGCAGGCTTCTCTTGCCAGAGGGTGATTGACCGACACTGCCATGTAGGTAACCCCCATGAGGGTATCAGGTCTTGTGGTATATACCGTGCAGGATTCACTTGAACCTTCAATTTTGAAGGTTATTTCCAGACCCTCGGATCTTCCTATCCAATTGCGCTGCATGACCCTGACCCTTTCAGGCCAGTCTTCAAGCTTGTCAATATCTGCTAACAGCTCCTCGGCATAGTCTGTAATCTTAAGGTACCACTGGGGCATTTCACGAAGCTCAACTTTGGCATCACAGCGCCAGCATCTCCCCTCTACCACCTGTTCATTGGCAAGTACGGTTTGATCATTGGGACACCAGTTGACGGTAGAGATCTTTTTGTAGACGAGATTGTGTCTGTAAAGCTCCCCAAAGAATTTTTGTTCCCAGCGGTAATATTCAGGATGGCAGGTGGCAATCTCCCTTTCCCAGTCATAGGAAAGTCCCAGTGCTCTAAGCTGCCTTTTCATGTATTTGATATTATCGTAGGTCCAGGCAGCAGGCTGGGCCTTATTTTTAATGGCGGCATTTTCCGCAGGAAGTCCAAAGGCATCCCAGCCTATGGGATTTAAAACATTCTTTCCCAAAAGGCGCTGGTAGCGGGCAATGACATCTCCTATGGTGTAATTGCGCACATGGCCCATATGAAGTTTGCCCGAAGGGTAGGGAAGCATTACCAGGCAGTAGTATTTTTCCCTGCTGTCATCTTTTGTGGCGTGAAAGGTTTTCTTATCATCCCAGTGCTTTTGCACTATGGGCTCAATCTTATGGGGGTTGTAGGCAGCGTCATAACTTGACATGCTAAAGCTCCGTACCAATCTTAAAAAAGGCTCCTGCCTCAATGAAAATCATCTGAACAAAATATGCTTATTTTGCCACAAGAACAGGATTGAAACACGGTATTTTTGCCAAAAGGCATCAGGCGAAGGGCAGGGCTCCCATGAGGCAGACTGACTTGTGAACCTGCAAAAAATACTTTTTGATCCTGCAAAAAGAATTAAGCCCTAAAGTCTTAGTGTACTGCCTTAAAGCTCCTTTTTTAAATTGTCTTAGGTCAGGCAGGAATAGTTATTACGGCTTACGATGCTAACAGTGATTAAGCTCTATGGTGCCAATTTGCCTGAAATTTTATCAGGAGATCTTTTGTTTAAGGCAGATCTTATCCTTTTGGGGTCATCGACCCTTAAGCTTGTCAAGCTGCTCTTCTGTCAAAGACAGTTCTTCTAAACGCACGACTTCTTTGAGCATTGAAGGTGTTCTTTGTTCATCC
>CAYNSI010000004.1:0-31823 GCA_964399665.1 uncultured Enterobacterales bacterium
TGATATGACAATCTTTATTTGATTTTATGATACTTTTATTCTGCCATGTACAATTATTTAAAGAATTGAATTGAGATAATAATTTATATAAAAACATTCACTCACTCCTTAATTAATCCTTCCATACCCTTAGGACTCAAAGATCATGCCGATGTGCCTGACACACATCTCCTGGATCAATAAGATCAATCGCCATCACAAAGCATCAGACCGAGCTTTAGCAGTCTTGTTGAGCCGATTTTGTACTTTGGTGATTTTATGGGCCAAGCTTTTGTTGAATTCAACAAAAGTCTTATAGCCTAGCCTTGGACAAATTAAAGATCTTCTAAAGCAGCAAAGGGCATTCAAATCCTAAAAATGGGCCTGCTCTTTTTTAAAAAATTAGGATGCTCCTTTAAGACGGCGGACCTGCTCTTTTACCAGGACAAGCTCCATATCAGTAAGTCTTGCCATGTCATCGTCAATCTGCTTTATGTCCTCATCAGATACGCTGCCTGATGCTAACTTGTCGTTTTTATAGCCTATTAATTTTTCCTTCTGCAGCTCAATTTCCTTAAGGCAGCTTTCCAAATCAGCATCACTAATCGTATCAGGAGTAATATTCTTCTGGATCTCCCCTGCCTGGGCCGGGCGCGGAAACATCATGTTATAGAGCATCATTCCTGCCATGGTTCCTGTCATGGAGCTTAAAAAAGGTGATCCCTGATAGGCAGCCCCCGATGCGGCCGCAGCAGAGCTGCCTTTGCCGCCGAAATTTGCCCCGTAATTGCCGCGGGAGGCACCTGCTGCATTAGAAGAGCTAAAATCCGCATCCTTATTGTTGGTGTTCCTTGAGGTACTGTTGGCACCTGAAGAATTTGCAGTCCTTGGGGTACTGCGCACCGGGGCCCTGAAAAGCCTCAGCCCCCTTACTTCCTGCAAAAAGGTCGGGGTTATCTTTTCAATAATAGGACCTGTAATCCGTGATAAATCAAGAATGGCAGCACCTGCAGGGTTCATGATTGATGCAGCAGTTACAAAAGCACAGGCTGCAACTGCAGTTGTTATCCTATTCAAAATCTGCTCCTTAATGTTTAAAAGATGTTTTTTTCACAACTTAAATGGGCCGCTTAAAAAAGCAGTTATGCTCTCAACTGCCAAGCTTTTTACCTCAAGGCCCTAAAGCCAAAGTTCTTAGGGCTAATGAAAAGTAGGCTTGGCACTTGTAACGTTTTCCTGCCAAAACTTAGTCCAGGGGACAGCCGATGCGGCGGGCTACTTCTTCATAAGCTTCAATAACCCCGCCTAAATCTTGACGGAAACGGTCCTTATCAAGTTTTTTGCGTGTTTGCTTATCCCACAGGCGGCAGCCGTCGGGAGAGAATTCATCGCCTAGATAAAGCTTTCCTTCAAAAACGCCGAACTCAAGCTTATAGTCAACCAGGATTAAGCCTGCTTTGTCAAAAAGATCCTTTAAAACCTCATTGACCTTAAATGACATGCTTTTCATTTCCTCTATCTGTTCTGAAGTTGCCCAGCCAAAAGAAATGATGTGGCTGTCATTTACCATAGGATCGTGCAGTTCATCATTTTTCAAAAAGAACTCAAAAGTAGGCGGATTAAGATCTATTCCTTCTGTTATCCCCAGCCTTTTGCACACAGAGCCTGCCGCAACATTGCGAACCACACATTCTATCGGGAGCATGGTAAGTTTTTTAACCAGACACTCGCGATCATTTAAAAGCTTTTCTACATGCACCAAGATCCCTGCATCTTCCAGCTTTTTCATGATAAAGAAATTGAATTTATTGTTGGTTCTGCCCTTTCGGTCAAGCTGCTCTACCTTCTTGCCGTCAAAGGCTGAGGTATCATCACGAAAGTACATGATGCAGCGGTTGGGATCTTCAGTCTCATACATAGACTTGGCTTTGCCGTGATAGAGTTCTTTTTTCTTTTCCATGAGGTTTTTCCCAAAAAACAAGGATCATACGATCCTAAAACATCCATCTAAAAAAATTCAGACACCCCTGCCTGAAGCGTCCCATTTTACAACCAGATCCTTACACGAAATCAGGCTGTTTCAAGGAACTTAATGCCTTAAATCTTAAATAAAACAGGCATTTTTCAAAGGGTTGTCCCCTTTTGTTATGCCTGCGCTCCTCTTTTATGTATGGCCGCAGCTTTTAATAAAGTGATAATTCCTTTACCAAAGCTCCGGCAAAGCCTGGGTACAGGCGTGTTACCATTTGTGTTCCCAAAGGCTTGTCATCCTCATCGTATATGGTGATAACAGTGTTGCTGCCGTCTACTGCGACCCGGATAATGTAGGTGTCATCGTCTTCCAAGCCAAAATCCACCACCCCAAGTTCCTGGAAGAATTCAGGATCCTGCTCTTCATAAACAGCCTTTACCAGGCTTTGGGACACTGAGTATTCGGTAATTTCAAAGCCGTACACCGGCAGCATGGAGCGGATGGCGTCAAATACCGCATCATACGGGGCATTTACAATAAAAGCATCCTGACTATTATTATCACGACCCAATACCACATGGACCTCATCAGGAATAGTCTCGGCTATGATTGTTACGGCATCCACTTCCTGAATGATCTCATTGGCAAAGCCCATGGCAAAGCGCTGCAGTTCGGTGGGGCTTAACAGATCGTTTAAGCTGAAACCCCAGTTGAGCAAAGTCATGGAACCTATTAGGGAAACTGCAATACCAATCCTGTCATTGCTGTCGCGTCCGATGCGCAGGCGGTAAACCTGGCGGTAGCGTAAATTATTATTTTCGGCATTTATGGCAGTAAAAGGTGTGCCGAACTCATTAAAGTCGGATGCCAGGGTGGTAAGCTCATAGGCTCCCGGCGTTACCCCGCCGATTTCAATGTGAAGTCTTGCAAGAACCCTTTGCAGCAGGCGCCAGGCATCTTCTTCATTTTCAATGTCCAGATCTCCGTACCCCTGCAGCCAGACTATGGCCTCGCCGTCAACCCACTGGGCCTGAACCCCCTGGGAGGAGCGGATGGGCACCAAAGGAGGCCTGACATCAAGCTCTTCGCCTACAAATCCCAAAGCTTCATAAGGATAGTCAGGAGCTGCCAAGGCCCTGTCAAACTGGGGCTCTTCAAGTCCCTCGGGAACTACCAGGGTATCTGCCTGAGAGACGACGTCGGCATGCTCATAATATCCTGTAGGCTCCCTTAAGGAAGTATCAACTTCCCCGTCATAGTACTGCCACCAATAGTTGAAGATAGAGCAGCCGCCCATAGCAAAGCTAAAAAGCGCCGTACTTACGGCCAGGGCACATTGTCTTTTGGTAATCAACATTATCTCCTCATCAAGCTTTGCTAATTGTAGTCCAACCTTTGGTAAAATCAACGCGCCTTTGTTTAAGACTGCGCCACCACTTTTCCTGACCTAAATACCAGGCTGCCGTTTTTTCAAGACCGCTTCTTAAAGTCTCACTTACTTTATAACCCAAAGTCTTCTCGGCAAGGGAGGGATCTATGGCATAACGGCGGTCATGCCCCGGGCGGTCCTTTACATGGACCAGATGATTGACACAAGAATCATTAATGCTGGGAAAGGCATTAGGATATTGTTTTTTTAAGCTTTCATCCTTTTCGAAGGCTTCATCGAGGATTTCTGCAAGGGCAGAGACTATCTCAAGATTGGTCTTTTCGGTACGTCCCCCTATGTTATAGGACATGCCGCTTTGTCCCTTTTCGATGACAAGATCCACAGCTTTTACATGATCTTCAACATAAAGCCAGTCGCGGATCTGTCTGCCGTCGCCGTATATGGGCACATCAATGCCGTCTAAAAAATTGGTGATCGCAAGACCAAAAAGTTTTTCCGGAAATTGCCTGGGACCGTAATTATTGGAGCAGTTGGTAATGGTAGTCTTCAAACCATAGGTTTTATTAAAGGCGCGCACCAGACAATCAGAAGAGGCCTTGGAGGCAGCATAGGGGGAATTGGGCCTTATGGGATGATCTTCTGTAAAAGGCTTATCTTCAAGTGACAGGGTACCAAATACTTCATCTGTTGAGATATGATGAAAATGCCCGCTGCCTTTTTGCTCAAAAAATCTTAAGGCACTCTTCAAAAGTCTGTAGGTGCCGTCAATATTGGTAGCCACAAAAGCATCGGGACCTGCAATTGAGCGGTCTACATGAGATTCTGCAGCAAAATTTACTATGACATCAATGTCATGCTCTTTAAGAATTTTCAAAACCAGATCAAAATCGCCTATGTCTCCTTTGACAAAGGAAATTTTTCCTGTTTCCACAAGGGGGCTTATGGTTTCAAGGCATCCTGCGTACGTTAACAGATCAAGGACAACTATTCTGTCCTCACTGTGGTTTGTTAAATGATTGTAGACATAATTGGAGCCGATAAAACCGGCCCCTCCTGTAACCAAATAATTCATAATGACAAAAGAGAGGACTTAGGCATCATCCCGGGCTAATCCTGGGCATCATCGTGCAGCAGTGGTTTTTGCAGATAGGCAAAGAGATTTTCACTTACCAGGCCCAGCACTTCCTTAATGGAACTTAATTCAGGATCATAGGCATTGATATAGCTGGGCTCCCCGTCAGGCTCGTAATAGCACACCGAGGAGAACACGGCATCAACATCCTTATCAGACAGGGTCAAAGAGCAGCGAAAATCGATAAGACGTTCAACTCCAGCCTGTATTAAGATAGGATCTCTCATTACCTTGTGGAAGTTGATAACTCCCATTCTTTTATCCTGAAGATAAATACGCTCAGGTTTGACTCCGGCCGTAACCCAGTGCTCGGCCTTGTCATAGGGTCTTTCAAGCTGGGTGTCAGAATGATGAGAGAAGGCTACTTCATACTCACTGCCCGGAGGCGGTGCTAAAGTATCATCGTCTCTATCCACACCTTCTTCTAAATCACTCATGGCCAAAGCTCCTGTCTGTTTATAAAACCAGCACTTTTTTAAAATCCGTACGGTTTTTCATCCTTTACACGCAAATTATACGGAACTTGTCTTTATTACACCACATCTAAAAGCAAATTTAGGCAAAAAAGAGCTGTGTTTCAGTAAGTTGGCTTCTTGCTCTCCCTTAAGGGCACCGTAAGATTAAATTGCGGCCTGCCTTTTTGATATGTTTTGGTATCAACGCAGTAATACCCTTCCCGCTCAAATTGAAAGTGATCCAAAGTCTCAGCCTGCTGCAATGAAGCCTCCAGAGCAGCATTTTCGATAACCTCAAGACTGTCTTCTGCTACCGTATCTAAAAAGTTTTCATAAGATCCGGGATTGGGGACCTTAAAAAGCCTGCCGTACAGGTTTACTGCAGCAAAATAGCAGTTTTTGGCATCAACGTAATGAATAACCCCCCGAGGCTTGTGGCCCGTAATATCGCATCCTGCTGAATCCGGAACTGCCAGGGCATGTACCAGAATAACCCTGCCCTTTTCATCTTTTTCACAAGATACTGCCTTGATGATGTAACCATAACGGAGCCTTACCTCAGATCCTATAGTAAGACGCTTATACTTTTTGTCAGCCTCTTCCTTAAAATCTGCCTCATCAATATAAAGCTCAGATGAAAAGGAAATTTTCCTTTTCCCAAGTTCAGGTTTATCAACATGATTGGGCACCGTAAAGGAAGTTGCGGTTACCCCCTGTTGACCATAATTGTCAATAACAAGCTTTAGAGGATGGAGTACTGCCATGGCCCGCGGGGCATTGGCATTGAGATCTTCTCTGATACAAGACTCAAGTGCGGACATCTCAACGGTGTTTTCCTGTTTGGTAACCCCGATACGCCTGCAAAACTCCCTTATAGATGCCGGGGTATAGCCTCTTCTTCTTAAGCCTGCAATGGTGGTAAGTCTGGGATCATCCCACCCGTCGACAATACCCTTTTCAACCAGAAGGGTAAGCTTTCTTTTGGAGGTTATGGAGTACTCTAAGTTAAGCCTGCTCATTTCATATTGATGAGGCCTGGCATCAATGGTGATATTGTCCAACACCCAGTCATAAAGTCTTCTATTATCCTGAAATTCTAAAGTACATATGGAGTGGGTGATATGTTCTATGGCATCTGAAATACAGTGGGTAAAATCGTACAAAGGATAAATGCACCACTTATCACCGGTTAGCTCATGGCTTGCAAAGCGGACTCTGTAAAGCACAGGATCTCTCATGCAGATAAAAGGGGAGGCCATATCAATCTTAGCCCGAAGACAGGCTTTACCCTCCTCAAAGCCGCCGTCGCGCATTTTAAAAAACAGCTTTAAATTTTCAGCAGCAGGCCGGTTCCGATACGGACTTTCCCTGCCAGGCTCCTTTAAGGTCCCCCGATACTCCCTAATTTGCTCGGGACTTAATTCATCTACATAGGCAAGTCCCTTGTTGATAAGCTCCACGGCATAATCAAAAAGAGTGTCAAAATAATCCGAAGAATGCCTAACATCGCCGTTCCAGGTAAAGCCCAGCCATTTGACGTCACGCTCGATATTGACTATATACTCCATATCCTCTTTTACAGGATTGGTGTCATCAAAGCGTAAGTTGCAGGTACCCTGATAATCACGGGCAAGACCAAAATTAAGACATATTGCCTTGGCATGCCCGATATGAAGATAACCGTTAGGCTCAGGCGGAAAGCGGGTGGCAACGCGGTCTACCCTGCCGCTTTTAAGATCCGCATCGATAATATCGGTAATAAAGTTTCGGGGGATTTTTTCATCGTGCCCTACTGCCAAAGCTTCATTCATGAAAAAGCTCCAAAATTTTCCTTAGAAAAAACCAGCTCAAAAAGGCCGGCCTAAGTTCTAAATGATCCCATTAGTCTTTAAAAAGTTTAGGAAAATTTTAACAAGAAGCTTTAGGCCGTTCAATTAAGATGTTCAGAGGCTTCTGACACTGCCCATGCCTAAAGGCAGGGGATCTTGCATCTCCCACCACCATCTCTTGTTTTGTGCTTTAGTAGGTTTACATGATGTCAACGACTGTAGATTCGGGGCTGTCCTATGCAGAGAATGGACTGCAGCATACAGCTATCTTACACAGGCAAAAACATGACCTGCTTTCGCAAGAGCAAGATCCTCATCTAAAGTGAGAGGTTTTACGGCGCATTTGATAAAACTTGCACCAAAAAGACTTTAAGACTAAAATTACCGCTTCGCGAACATTGGTAAGTTTGGGAATAAATACCATGAGTTTTGAGTCTGACAAGCAGTTTAACGATTACCAGCATTTTGCCCGCGGCATTAGAAGAAGCGGGGAGTTTTCCATAAGGGAGGCTGCCATTTTGGAAGCCTGCGGCACTGCAATGATGGAACTGCACAAAGGTACCAGAGAGCCTGCGGACAAAACTGAAAAGCTTTTCTTAGAGCAGCTGCACGGCAAGGAGATCATTACCGACCCCTTTGCCAAAGTATTTGCAAAATACCTCAAGGTAATAAGACCCCGTCACCTGCACCGCCTCTGCTCTGTTGGTGAGGAAGATATGTCAGGGGAATTCAGCGCCTCCCATGAGGCAGATCTGCCGTAAAATTTAAAAGGCAAAAAGGCAGATTCGTAACTGTGTCTGCCTGCTTTAAACCCACAGGCTTTAATAACACAAAAGCAGCCTTGTCCCTAAAAAACAGCATTGTAAAAAGTGAAGGAAAAAGAAGTAAAAGCGCCTTCTTAACGTGCCCTGCCCTCTGTTGTCACATCGCTTTGCCAAACCCTGGCATTATCATGAAGGATTATCTGCTGGGAATCGGGAAGGATCCATCCTTGAGAATTAAGCTTAGAGTCACCTTTGAGACTTAAAATTCCAGTGCCGGCAATTTCCAAAGTACCGCTGTTTTCAAAAACACAGGCATTGTCAAAAAGTGCCGTGCCTGCAAAGGCAAAGAGATGGGTGTTCCCTGCTGCAGCATTGTTAAAGCAGCTTAAACTGCCGCTTTCACTTATTAATACCCTGTCTTTATTTAAAAATGAACCCATAGCCCTTAAAATAAGATTGCCGTAAACATCCAGACGTCCTGAATTGATAAAAGATCCCCTCCCTGATATCTGAAAAGCGGCATTCTCATCCAAGGTCATAGTGCCTTCACTTACAAAAACGGCATTAGAAGAAAGAGCAAGGGCTGAGTTTGCAATGAAACTTAAGATCCCTTGATTGAGCGCTCTGCCTGAATTTATTACAAGATTAGCCCCGTTAAAAGTTACGATGGAAACAAGTTCCAGGCTGCTGCTGTCTTCAAGTTTGATAAGGGCACCTTCTTCAAGATGAATGGGAGCAGCAAGACGGGCTGAGGCCTGATCCTGCAGCAAAATTGACATGCCCTGCTGCAAAAAGCTCTCCCCCCGGAGAGTAAGGGATGCCCGGTCCTGAATTTTAATCTGCACCCCCTCTGCTGCCTCAAGGCCTGATCTTAGAGTAAATCTGCCCTCTCCTGCTACGGTAATTGCAGTATCGGGCGCTATGGTAATCACCGTTCCTGCCTTGGTAAAAAGATCTCCATCTATCCTAAGATCTTCTTTGATAACATTGCCGCCCTGAAGTTCAATGCACTGCCCCTTTTCAATAACAGAAGGAAGATTAGTATCTAAGTTGAGTCTAAGACAAGCCCCCTGCACGGTAAAACCTGCAAGGCAAGCTCCTGCAAAAAAGCAGGAAGTTAAGATCTTTATCATGCTGATTCCTTAAGGAAGATCCTCTGTTCCCATTGTACCTGAACTTAACTTACACAAAATTGGTAAAATCAGCTGACACTAAGACTTAAAACTACAAAGGATCTTTTCATGACACTGTTACAAGGACAGGCCCTGGTAGGAGACATAGGCGGTACCAATGCCCGCCTGGCACTTTGTGACCTCAAAGACGGCAGTATTTCAGCCCCCGCTGTATATTCAACCTATGAGTATTATTCCCTTGAAAGCTGCATTTTAGACTTCAAAAAGAAAACCGGGGCATCCTTTAAGAACGCCTGTATTGCAGCTGCCTGCCCGATAACCTGTGATTATATCAAGATGACCAACAATTCCTGGCAGTTTTCAAGAAGTAAGTTACAGCAAAACTGTGGTCTTGACAGCCTGATGGTCATCAATGATTTTACGGCCATGTCCATGTCGGTTACCTGCCTTGACCGCTCAAAACTGGTACAAATAGGAGGCAGTCTGCCTGATCTTAATGCCCCGATTGCAGTCTACGGCCCGGGCACCGGTTTGGGGGTTGGCCATATCATCAGGGTAAATGATAAGTGGCTGCAGCTTCCCGGGGAAGGAGGACATGTTGATCTTGCAACAGCCGACATGACAGAAGATCTGATATTAATTGCCCTAAGGGCGCGCATCGGACATGTATCGGCAGAACGGGTTCTCTCAGGCCCAGGCCTGGTTAATCTTTATGAAGTCACGGCCATGAAAAACTCAAGGCTTGAAAGCGGCTTGACCCCTGCAGATGTGACCTCAAGGGCCCTTGCCAATCCTCCGGATCCTGACTGCCTTGAGGCATTGCACACTTTCTGCCGCCTGATGGGCCGTTTTGGAGGGAACCTGGCATTGACCCTAAGCACTTTCGGCGGGGTTTACATAGCAGGAGGAGTGATCCCTCATTTTTTGGATTTTTTTAAAAACTCAGAATTTCGTGAAGCCTTTGAGGCCAAAGGACGTCTTAAGGATTTTCTAAAGCGCATTCCAGTTTATGTCATTACCGATACTTTAGCAGGCCTTAAGGGGGCAGGTGCCGTGCTGCGCCAGGAAATGGGGGCCGTACTGGACCTTAACTTTTGATAAACTGCCTGAATTTAAAAGCGACCTTAAGGTTCCCCTGGGACGTATTAACCTAAAATCACTGCTCAAAGCCTCGACAAAGAGCTTCAATGCTGCCAATACTTCAAGGCATTACTGCTCAGTCAGACTGTTGTTAGTGCTCACCCAGACTGTCACGCTTTTAAGTTCCCGCCTGATAACGCCTGATAAGGTCCTATGCTTAAGATTTCATGGCAGAAACTGCCATTTTCTTGCCATTTTCTTGCAATGTCTTGCTTATTTCTATGTAACAGGGTGCTGACCTTTTACACGGCCCCAATCTTTATCTATGCTAAAACAAGTTTCTAACTGCTTATATTGAGGATTAATAATGAAAAAACTTCTGATTGCCCTTGCGGTAGCCTGCGGCGCCACCGCTGCTTCTGCCTCTGATTCGAACTATCAGGAAGCTCCTATTAACACCATTTTTGGTCAGGGTGTTGTCAATCCTTATAGTGAGTTTTTTACCGGAACTTCCTATTTGAATAATCTTACTTCATATGATGAGATCCTGAAGTTTCCTGCAGCCAATGTTACCTTTGAGCCGTGCACCCGTACTTTCTGGCACAAACACACCGGCGGACAGGTCCTCTTTGTATTGGCAGGTGAGGGGCGTCACCAGATAAGAGGGCAGGCTGTTGAGATCCTGCTGCCCGGAGATGTAGTAGTGGTGCCGCCTGATGTGGAGCACTGGCATGGCGCAGGACCTGATACCTGGATGAGCCATCTTGCCCTTACTCCCAATGCTCCTGATAATTCACCAGTATGGCTTGTTCCTGTCACCGACGAAGAATATAACGTCAAGGCAGAACGCCTCCGCTAATAGTAATACCACTCTGAAAAAATTAAGGGGCAAAGTTCCCCTTTTTTCTTGCAGCTATCCTCTTTTAAGAGATCTTTTTCAAACGTTCCTAAGGCATTAGGTAGTGATAACATTTTGCAATTAGTTTTGGTGCATCAAAATAAATTTATGCGGCAAACTCATGGTAAAACTGTTTAATAAGAGATTTTTTATCTTTAAAAACAACAAGATTCTCACTGATAGCTTTTTACTATCAGCTCCTATAAAAATATAATTCTCGACGACTTATGGATCCTTTGAGTAAAGTACTGCCTGTGACACGCGCCGACAACACTCACCAGGCGTTACTAATAAAACATATAAAACAAAAGGTTAGAAAATAAACATGACTTACAGCATAAGAAATACCGCCCCTTTTCGCTGCGATATAGTAGGCAGCTTTCTGCGGCCTGAGAAGTTAAAGCAGGCAAGATTGTTCAGACGCGATAACATTATCGACGATGCTGCCTTAAAAAAAGTAGAAGATGAATGTATCGAAGCACTGATAAAAAAACAGCTTGATGCAGGACTTAAGGTCATAACAGACGGTGAATTTCGCCGTTCCTGGTGGCATATGGACTTTTTCTGGGGTCTAAACGGTATTGAAAAGCGCGTCATCGCAAAAGGATATGCTTTTCATGATGAAGAAACCCGCCCGGAGACTGCAAGACTTACAGGAAAAATCACAGGGAACAATCATCCTTTTGTCGAGCACTTTAAGTTCGTCAATTCCTTTAAGACTCCAAAAGTTACTCCAAGACAGACCATTCCTGCCCCTGCTCAGCTTTTGGCAGTGCTTCTTAATGTCAGAAACAATGACGACAAAACTGAAATTCTGCGTGAGCTTTATCCTACTGATGAAGATCTTATTGCCGATGTCTGTGCTGCCTATCGCAAAGTTATCTTAGATCTTTATGATGCAGGGTGCCGTAATATCCAGCTTGATGACTGCACCTGGCCGGTACTTTGCGACCAAAAATTTCTTAAAGAACATCCTAATCTTAATGTTGAAGATCTTCTTGATAAGTATCTTGCCGTCAATAACGGCACCATAGAAAACCTCCCTGATGATCTGGTAATCACCACCCATATTTGCAGAGGCAATTATCATTCAACCTGGTTTGCAAGCGGCGGTTATGATCCTATAGCAGGAAGGCTCTTTGCCAAAGAGAAGGTAAGTGCCTTTTATTTGGAATACGATGATGAGCGCTCAGGAAGCTTTGAACCCTTACAGCAGATCCCCGATGACAAATTGGTAGTTTTAGGCTTAGTCACCTCCAAAAAGGCTGATTTGGAAAGTGAGGAACTTATTTTGGAGAGGATCAAGGAAGCTTCTGCCTATATCGATTTGGACAGGCTGTGCCTCTCCCCGCAATGCGGTTTTTCCTCAACAGAGGAGGGCAATAAGCTTAACGATGAAGATCAATGGCGCAAAATTGCCCTGATTCAGGATCTGGCAGGTAAGGTCTGGGGTGATTGACGCTTAAAGCACTGGTTTTGCCTTAAGAGGTATTTTTGTTATCCTGCCTATTCAAATGGGGCAGGATCTCCTCCTCCTACGCGCCTTATGGAAGGCACCCCGTTTTCAAAGCGTATTACCGTGGTGGGAACACTGGATAACACCCCGCCGTCGATGATCACATCAACCTGGGAGCCGATACGATTATTGATATCAACAGGATCCCACAGGGGCTCATCCTCCCCCGGCATAATCAATGAGCATGATAAAAGAGGTTCATTTACCTCATTCAAAAGGCTTTCAATGATGGCCCCGCGGGGGACTCTGATCCCTATAGTCCGTCTTTTTTCATTCATAAGACGCCGGGGAACTTCACGGGTAGCCTGAAGAATAAAGGTATATGCTCCCGGGGTATTATGTTTTAGAAGCCGGTATTCACTGTTGTCCACTTTGGCATAGGTTGATATCTCTGAAAGATCACGGCACATCAAGGTAAAGTTATGCTTTTTGCTGATTTGGCGGATCCTGGCAATGCGCTCCATAGCGCTTTTATCTCCGGTAACGGCACAAAGCGCATAGGCAGAATCCGTTGGAACCACTCCGACCCCTCCTGAGAGAATAATTTCGGCAAAGCGCTTAATAAAGCGCCTCTGCGGGTTATCAGGGTGTACAGACAAAAACTCAGCACTCATTTTCTTTATCCTGTCTCAAATCCTGGCGGATCATACACCGTCATAAGCAGACTGACACCAACAAACGGCAAATTTTTATCCTGAAAATCCTACAACCTTTGGCCCTTAGGAACTTTCAAGAGTCAGACTTTTACTGACAAAGTTAACAATTCTTATGAAACACTCTTTTAATTTTCAATAAAACTTGTGAAAATTTTTCACCAGATTTTTGATCAATTTGTTTTAGGAGTTTTCAAAATGGTATTAGAAGGCAAGGTCGCCCTGGTCTCAGGTGGAAGCCGCGGCATCGGCAGAGCTATCTCTGATCTTTTCTACAAAGAAGGTGCCACTGTCATCATCATGTCACGCAACAAGGAAATACTTGAGAAAAGCGCCGCAGAAATAGACAGTAAAAAAGAAGGACGCTGCATTCCCATCCGCTGTGATGTGGGCGACAAGGCCTCCGTTGATGCCGCTATGGCTGAAGTAAAGGCCAAATACAAAGTTGACATCCTGGTAAACTGTGCCGGCATTAATTTAAGGGGTCCGATTGAAACCATGGAACTTGAGACCTGGCAGAAAGTCATGGACGTCAACCTCACAGGAGCCTTCCTGCTGACCCAGCACTGTTTTGAAATGATGAAAGATAAGGGCGGTAAGATTGTCAATGTGGCCTCTTTGATGTCGGAAATTGCAAGACCAACCATCAGTCCCTATGTAGCCTCAAAAGGCGGCATCAAGATGTTAACTAAAGCCATCGCGGTTGAATGGGCAAAATACAATATTCAATCCAATGCCGTAATCCCGGGCTATATCTCAACGGAGATGAATACCCCGCTGATTGAAGATGAAAAATTCAACAAGTTCATTTGTGACAGAACTCCGGCAGGACGCTGGGGCAAGCCTGAGGAAGTTGCCAATGCAGTTCTCTTCCTGGCTTCTCCTGCAGCTGATTTTGTAACAGGTCAGTTAATTGCAGTAGACGGCGGGATCCTGGCTGCCCTTTAGTTGTGTTAACTTCAAAAAAGCTCCCTTAGGGGAGTTTTTTACCGATGGCAAGGGTAAATTTCAAAAAAAGCCTGTAAGCCTCTTTTACACCCGCTATAGATCTGAAGATAACAGTCAGACTTTGCTGCAACTTTTCCTGCATTATCATATCCTTGATCATGCAAGATCCTTAGGATGAAAATTGCACTCCTGCCTGCTAAGACCTCGTACGATGAGGACCGTATGGTAAATCGTATATAATGTGCCTTGTTTTAAAGTTGCTTAACACACTTTTTAAGGTGACATATGATTTGCAAGACAGTAAAGGTCCTGGCAGTAACTGCAATTGCCTGCGCTTTGACAGGATGCTTTGAAAAAAACAGTTTTACTTCTCAAACAAATGCCCCGCAGCAGTCTCAGGAAACTGAAAATGCCGGACAGGTTCAGACTCAGGCTCAAACTTCCCAAACTGCCGCCGGCACTGTGGATTTTGACGATAAGTTAACCAGCGTTTCCCTGTTAAGAGACAGGCTGCCTGCCACCTGCTTTGTGCGCGATTCTGAAAATCTTCCGTTCTGCATGCCAGGTGACATGTTAGTTTACGAGCCCAGCGGGGACAAGAAAAAGCAGGAGCAGACTTCAATCAATGAGGTTCTGGGATCATTTTGTGATCTGACCAAGCCCTATACCATAAACGGAGATTCCGTAATCTGTGCCTTCCATCAAAACCGCAGCTACAATGCCACACCGGTTAATCAGCAGGCCATTGTAGCCTCCAATATCCAAACCGGGCGCGACTATCTTGCCCATGTGGCGGGAATTAAAGGCATTCAAGAGCTAAGTCCCGGGATCTATATGTTGTACTTAAAACGCGCCGAACCTGATGCTCCTTCCATTACCCAGGATGTTGCTGCACAACTTGAAACCAAGCTTCTAACTCCCAATTTGAAAGTGCACAGCTACATGTTAAATGACATGCTCACCTTAGACAGTCTTGCTACGGGCAATCCTTTCGCTCAGATCTTCCCGCTTCTTAAGCGCGGCGACATTGTGCGTGTTTACATCGATTTTGCCCGTTACCCGAATGTCTGGAATGTAGACAGCAGCCTGCAGGGACTGCCCTATATCTGGGAAGTTAATGTACTTAACATCGGGGCCAAGCCTGTGCCAATACCCCAAGATAACGCAACCACAAATCCTGCAGAAGCTCTGGAAGCTCCTGCAACAAACTAAAACTAACCTTAGGATTTGGTAATCTTAAAAGAGCCTTTAAGGCTCTTTTAAGCCTCTTTGCAGTTTTGCCGCAGGATTAGCGGATTGATGGAAAGTTTTAAGGTACTAAAGGGATAATACTTCTTTCATGGAATAAAGCCCGGGCCCTTTGTTTTCAGCCCACAGGGCAGCCCTGATGGCTCCCCTTGCAAAATTAGATCTGCTGGCGGCCTTGTGGGTAAGCTCAAGGCGCTCTCCATCACAGCACAGCATCGCGGTGTGATCGCCTACGATATCCCCTCCTCTTATGGAGCTGATTCCTATGGTGCCATAACGTCTTTCCCCGGTCAGACCCCTGCGCCCTTGGACCATGACATCATCCAAATTAACATTACGCCCTGCTGCTGCTGCCTCAGCTATTGCAAGGGCGGTACCTGAAGGTGCGTCCACCTTGTAGCGGTGATGGGCTTCGATGATCTCAATGTCGGCATCAGGAATGATCGAAGAGGCCTTTTGGACCAAATTAAGCAGTACATTGACTCCTATGGAGAAATTGGCCGCAAAGACCACGGCAACTGTTTTGGAGGCTTTAGTGATCTGCTTTTTTTCTTCGGCGGAAAACCCCGTAGTCCCAAGTACAACTTTAATATTGTGGGTGGTTGCAAATTTAAGCACCTCTAAAGAACATGCCGGGCGGGAAAAATCTATAAAAATATCAGGCAGGATCTTAAGCTTTGTCACCTCTGACACCACTTCGCCGTCAAAATTTGCCGGAACCGCGTCGATATTATTATCAATACCGCAGACTACCTTGATGCCTTCCAGTCCTATGCAGGATTCAAAAACTGCGTGCCCCATACGTCCTGAGATCCCCGCTATGCCCACTTTAAGCATGGTAAAGCTCCTTTTTATATACAATAAGATGCGAGGATTTTACAGCCTGGGGCAAAAAACTCAAACTTTCATAAAAAGAGATTGCACCATCGTTGAGCGGCTCTACATGAAGGGTCAGGGCTTTACCCTTTTTCCTTAGCACTACTTCCTCACATAAGTGAATCAGGTTTCGTCCAATGCCTCTGCGAAAATAATTGGGCATAATGTACAAAGCCCCTATAAAACCGTCCTTGATTCTGCCTTTTAAGGCTAAAAATCCTGTGATCCTGCCCTTGTATTCTGCGATTATTACCGTGAATTTGCGGGTTTTAAGCCTATCCTGCCAGGTGGTAATAAAAACATCGTAAGGAACATTAAGAGGATAAAGGCGCTTTTCATATCTGGCACTTAAAAGCTCCACGGCAGCAATCTGCACGGCATCATCAGGCTTTGCAAGACGAAAGACACACTGACTGATAAAGTCATCTTTATCGTCATCTTTTTTTTCTTTTTGTTTTTGTGCTTTCTTTTCAAGAAACAGCTCGATGTCTTTGAGAAAGAATTCCTTTGACTTGAAATAATCAATTAAAGCCATCTTGCGAGCGCTCCAAAAGCTCACGGGCAGAATGCAGGGTGCTTGAGCTTACAAGGTTTCCTCCCATCATTCTTGCCAGTTCTTCAACTCTGCCGTTCTCATCCAGCATGTTAATGTGCGAGCTTACCCTGCCGTCTTTGGGTACCTTGCTGACAAGATACTGTACATCCGCCCTTGCTGCCACCTGGGGTAAATGGGTAACACATAAAACCTGGGCATTTTGGGATATTTGATGAAGCAAAAAACCGACACTGGTAGCAGTTCGTCCTGAAACTCCACTGTCGACCTCATCAAAAATAATAGTGGGGATCTTATTGTTACTGCTGTTAACAGTTTCTATGGCCAGGGCAAGACGTGACAGCTCACCGCCAGAGGCAGTCTCTGACAGGGTGCGCAGCTGTTCTCCTGTGTTTGCCGAAAAATAAAAGGCCGCCTCATCCCGGCCCAGCTTTTTGGGTCTTGACTGTTCATCAAAGGCAACTCTTACCTCAAAGCGTCCATCCTTCATGGCAAGATCATGAATAAGTGCTTCAACCTTTGCGCTCATAGCCCGGGCAGCTTCAACACGCAGATTGTGAAGCTCCAATTCGGCAGCCTCATAGGCATCTTTTAAGCTTTTTACTTTCAGGGTAAGTTTTTCGATTTCATCCTTCAAAGAAAGAAATCTGCCAAGCTTTTCCTCTAAATCGTAAGTTTTCTCATAAAGCTTTTCAGGCTTTACCTCAAAGCGCCTGGAAAGTTCATGACATCTGCCTAATTTTTCGCTTAAAGTTTCAAAGCTTTCCCCGCCTTGTGCAACATTAAAAGATTGCAGGACATCGCGCGATTCTTTAAGGCTTACAGCAGTCTCCTGCAAAGACGTAACAACTGATTTTAACTGACCTGCATAAGGGAGGATCTTCAAAAGTGCTGTCGTTTTACTTTCAAGGGTATCGATAATATTGCCATCTTCATTGGTCAGAGCATCGAGCATGGCAGCTAAGGCATCTTCTATTTCCTTGTCATGAACCGCCTTATCATGGGCTTTTTCAAGCTCCTCGTAGGAGCCTTCCTTAAGTTCCAAGGATCTTAAAGACTCAAGCTCAAAGCGTAAAGTCTTGTAGGCAGCAGCTCCTGCCTTCTGCTCTTCTGAAAGCTTGGTAAGCTCAATTCTTGCGCTGCTGTAAGCATGGTAGGCTTCGGCAAGTTTTTCCCTCTGTAATGTAAGACCGCCGAAATTGTCCAGCAGATCAAGCTGCTCATCTGAATCCACCAGACGAACCCCCTCATGCTGGCCGTGAATGGATATCAGGTGGTTTGCCACGGCCTTTAAGGCTGCCAGGGTGCAGCTGTGACCGTTAATCCAGGCCCGTGATTTTCCCT
The DNA here is from genome assembly GCA_964399665.1 of uncultured Enterobacterales bacterium. Taxonomy (GTDB): domain Bacteria; phylum Pseudomonadota; class Gammaproteobacteria; order Enterobacterales; family Succinivibrionaceae; genus Avisuccinivibrio_A. The sequence continues at coordinate 17,771 of CAYNSI010000004.1, forward strand.
CGCAGGTCACTATCCTGCGAATTAAAAGAGTACTGTCATCATCGCCTGTAAGATCCCAGCCTGAAATAAGCTCCTTTACCTTTTGATCTTTATTTTCCAGGGAAAAGATCGCTGCTATTTCGCATTTTTCTGCGCCGCTTTTGACCATAGAGACATCGGCCCTGGAGCCTGACACCAGTGACAGGGCGTCAATTAAAATGGACTTTCCGGCCCCGGTTTCCCCGGTAATACAGCAGAAACCTTTTTTAAAGGAAATCTGAGCCTCTGAGGTTAAGGCCAAATTTTGCACCTGAAGTTCTTCAAGCATAGATCATCCTAAACCAGACTTTGCTATACCAGACTGCGGCCGAATCCTAATTTCTGGCGCAGCAGCTGGTAGTAATCATATCCTTCAGGGTGAATTAAAGTAAGTGGAGTGCGGTGCTGCCTTATGGAAACCTGACAGCGGGTATCGGCACGGATGGTAACCTGTCCGTCACAGTTGATATTTACCAACTCCGTGTTCTCGGTCTGGTATACAAAATCAATTTGAACGCAGCATTTTCCTGAAATAATGATGGGAGAACAATTTAAAGACTGCGGGAACATGGGGACTAAGGACAGCACATCAAGATGGGGATCAATAATGGGGCCTCCAGCCGAAAGCGAGTAGGCCGTAGATCCCGTGGGAGTGTTGACAATGATCCCGTCTCCTCTTAAGGAGTACATTTCCCGGTCATCTATGGATACCCTGAAGGTCATCATATGCGCCATGAGTCCTGAGTGAATCACCGTCTCATTCATGGCAAGAGACTGGCCTACCAGTTCACCGGCTCCGTCTTCGTCGGTACGAAATACCCTGACATCAAGAAGTACCCGCTGTTCTTTGGTATAGCGCCCGCTTACCACCAGCTTTAAAGCCCTTTTAAGATCGCAGGGGGACACATCGGTTAACAATCCCAAATGGCCGCGATTAATACCCAGCATGGGAACCTGAAGATCAACCAGGGTGCGTGCCGCCCCGAGCATTGAGCCGTCGCCGCCTACTACAATGATAAGATCCTTGTCGCGCATTTGTTTTCTGGAAACACAGGGGAGATCGTTAAGATTAAAGCCGACCTTGGTATTCTGATCTACAAAGGTCTCCACCCCCTGCTCCTGCAGGCAGGAGACAATATCACGGATCCCGCTGCCCACAGGCCTTTGATAGACCTTGGAAACAATCACTACCTGTCTAATCTTATTTAGACTTTCTTTTTCCTGCGACACAAAGACTCCTTTCATTCCAAAGCTCAATTTTGCCACAAACAAAGGCTTTTGGCATTATCAGCAAAGATGGCAATGAATTAAGATCACATTTTTTGAGTGAGGAAAATGCCTATGGGCCCGACCTTAAAATACGAATACATAGTCTGCACAATCTTCCGCTGTCTACCGCCAAAAGGCACTGATACCTGATATCAAGGTCAGATTGTAAAGGACTAACCTAAGGCACTTGAAGTTTTTCACAGCTGCTTTTTAAGACGCAATACAAAAACATCTTTACAAGTTAAAAACGCTGCGATATGATAGCACCCCGTTAAGAGCCCAGGTGGTGGAATTGGTAGACACGCTACTTTGAGGGGGTAGTTCGCGAGAGTGCGGGTTCGAGTCCCGCCCTGGGCACCAGAGGACAGGCACCTTTTGGTGCTTTTTTTGTGTCTTAAAATCCCTTACAGAACCCTCAAATAGCGCCAGACAGCTGCAGCTGTGCACCAAAATCCCTTTGCAATTATTGCCCTTTAGGATCAGGAAAAAGTTTCTTTTAAAAACTTAAGATCCTCTGCTGTAAGCTCAAAGACTGCCGGAATACTTTTAAGGTAACGACCCTTATCGTCAGGATCTCTTTGCAGTGCTGCGAGGATCAGGGCATTCTCAAAAGAAGTATTCCTGCCCGAAAAATTAGGATCTGAGACGGTAAAGTCCTGGTAATAGGTATTGTTATAGTTAAAACTTATTTGAGTAATACTGCTGCCGTCAGAGGTTTTTGAAGCATTGCAAAAAAGACCTGTTACGAGGCAAAGCTCTAAGGAGTGATCAAATCCTCCCCTTGGCAGTAATGCAGCATCAATAAAATTGTGCACAGTCCCCAGGACTGTTTGGTACTGATTTATGCCAATGATTTTTCTTTTGGCAATAACATCCAGAACCTCCCTTAATGACATGGACTTAAAAAACTGCCATGGCTGATTTGGGGACACCAAGAGATCTTCACTGGTCTTTACCACAAAGCTTCTGCCGCATACAGGTATGGCAGCAAGCTCCAAAACATTAACCTCACCGTGATTTACCGAGGTGATCTCACTGCCGTAAAAATAACCTTCATTTTGTGTTGAGATTAAACGCACCAAAAAGCCAAATTCTGCACTCAGAGCATAAATTTCATGCCCTTGTTTAGTAGAAGTTTTGGCGAGAATAATCAGAGGAATAATCTTTGACTCATCCTCCACCAAGCCTGCACATAAAGATGCTGCGACAGCTCGTGACAAGCCCTGCGTCATGGAAGGATCCAAAGCTTTTAAGGCAGAATCTTCACTTATCCTTGAATCTTTTTTGGAAAGCCCCTCATAAATATTCCTTGCCTTTGACAACAAAGAGTTTTCAGATACTGTATCGTGAGGGTTATCAGGATCTGTGCTATGACGGCCTTTGTTGACAAAAGTCTGCTCCCTCTTGTTTTCAACCGGATCTTCCAAAGTCTTTTGGGCAGGATCTCCGGCATTTTTATGAGGATAATTCAAGTCGTCAGAATAAGAGGCGCTTTTAGAAATAGTTCCCTGCTCATTCTGATCCTTTTTAAAAATTTCCAAGTCAGGAGTGCCTGGCTCCCAGCTTTTGGAACCATTGACCTTTGCTGCGCCCTTTTCATCCAAATCAGGATAGGCATCAGCAAAATTTTTCTCAAAGGATCTTTCCCATTCTTCCTGGGTTTTTCTCTGCTCATTGGTCTTAACATTACTTTTGGGCAGACCGCTTTTTTTGACAAATTTTAAAAAGTAAGGCGGTCCGAAAGTAATTATTGCCGCAAAAATAAAAGTATGCGGCAGTGCAAATAAGATCCCATCTTGGGAAAAATCACCCTCCTGCAAAAAAAGCTGTGACAGAATCACCAGCAAAAGCCAGATCCCAAGAAAAATTCCTGCTTTTTTCATCTACATGCCTAATATAAAACCCAAGAATTTTTGTTTAACAGCTTGTTATGAATCGGTTTTGAGTATAGCAAAAGGTTTTTTAAAGCCAAAACCCCAATCATGTCAAAACCACCGATCTTAGTTAAGCTTAAGCCTGAACTTTTCGGGGACACTTTGATAAGGCAAAGGCAGCAGAAATTTCACCCAGGACTTTACCTTTTCATCAAGGGTGAGTTCTTTTTTAGTGAAGCTTAAAATTAGCCGAGCGGATCTTTTTGGTGCCGCTGCTTATTGATGATGGTCACAAAAGTTCTTCTTTTGGAGTGATTAACAGTCTGCGCTGTCATAACAGCACTTATCACCATGATTTATTTAAAAAACTCAGGACCTTTAGGGCAACAGTCTGCTCTTAAAGCTTGTTTTTACCAAATGTTTAAAGTGAATTTTCACCAGGAATTTTTCGTCCTAATACTGTTTTTTTGTGATTTACTTAAAAATTTCCATGGCATCTGCTATGATCCAAGAGTCGGACAAGTTCAGCGGAACTTTAATAAAGCAGTATGATTTTGTCTTGGCAGATGCATTTGCCTTGATATCATAAAATCATAAAGTTCAAAAGCGAAGAATTGATATGAGCAGCACAACCAATATTATCTCCAAGCCGCAGGCAGACAGCACTATAAGCTGGTTCATAAGTCAGTGTCATATTCATAAGTATCCTGCCAAGAGCACCATCATCCATGCCGGGGAAAAAGCTGAAATCCTTTACTACATTGTCAAGGGCTCGGCTGTTGTTCTCATCAAGGATACAGACGGACGTGAAATGATTTTGACCTACCTGAATCAAGGCGATTTCATTGGCGAATTAGGACTTTTTGAACAGAGTGAAACTCCTACCCGCTCAGCTTGGGTCAAAGCTAAGGCCCATTGTGAGGTGGCAGAGGTTTCCTACAGCAAGTTCAAGCAGCTGGTGCAGGTAAATCCAGAGATCCTGATGCGTTTAGCGGCCCAGATGGCAAGGCGCCTGTCTTCAACGTCCAAAAAGGTGGGGAACCTGGCTTTCATGGATGTAACAAGACGTATCGGCCAGACTTTGCAAAATCTTGCCCACCAGCCTGAAGCCATGACCCATCCTGACGGCATGCAGATAAAAATCACCCGCCAGGAAATCGGCCAGATAGTTGGATGCTCTCGTGAGACCGTGGGGCGCATTCTTAAGATGATGGAAGAAGACCACCTCATCTCAGCCCACGGTAAAACAATTGTGGTTTACGGTACCAGATAAGGATCTATTAATGCCATCTCTGCTGGAACAAGGAAGATTCTCATTTACCAGAGAAGATCTTCTGGCCTGCTCGCGGGGGGAGCTGTTCGGTAAAGGGAACTCTCAGCTCCCGGCCCCCAATATGTTGATGTTTGACCGCATTACCTCCATTCGTGCAGACAATGGTTCACACGGTCTGGGGCAGATAGTTGCCGAATTGGATATTTCCCCGGATCTGTGGTTCTTTGAATGCCATTTCCCAGGAGATCCTGTAATGCCAGGATGCCTGGGGCTTGATGCCATGTGGCAGCTCGTGGGCTTTTTCTTAGGATGGCGTGGCGGCCCGGGCAAGGGTCGTGCCCTGGGGGTTGACAGGGTCAAGTTCAAGGGAGAAGTACTTGCTACCGCAAAATTAGTAAGATACGTGATTGATATCAAAAGGATTATCGAGCGCGGCAATTTAATTATGGGCGTTGCCGACGGCAAGGTGTATGTCGATGATGCGCATATTTATACGGCTGAAAATCTGCAGGTAGGGCTGATCCCCAAATAGACGGCACTTTCATCCTTAAAGTGTGTACGTACCATCACACTGTCATGCTCCTGCCTGCAAACAGAAGCCATATCATCAGGCGGGATCTTATGGTACGCAAAAAAAAAGCACCTAATCTTCACTCTCCTCTTACTAAATGGAAAAGATTTCTCTGCCTGTGTGATCTTGGCATTGTAGCTTGATGCCCACTATGAAATGTCTATAAGATGGTTTTTATACGACACTCAAGCCTCCGCTGTGTCACCGCTGCGCTTAAGTTTAAGATCTCTTATGATGCCGAATTAAAGGCAGATCGTTTTATAAAATGCAGCGTAAAACCCATGCATAGCAATTGGGTGCTATTTAAGACCCCATTGTCCCTTTTTGAAAAACCGCTTAAAGTGCCGGACCCAAGATCCTCACCTGGATAAAGAGGGAGCCTTAAGTCTTCTTGATTTCTTGTCAGTGCAAAAAAAGCTTAGGTGAGTTTTTTTTTCTATCAGAGTTTTAAAAGTCCTCAAAGCTGTCATAATCAACACCCCCCAAAGCGGTGTCTCCTAATAACAGGAGATTACCTATGCTTAATAAAAACTGCCGGGAAATGCCGGTATATTCAGCCTATGAAGGGCAGAACCATAAAATAAACTTTAAGAAGCAGACTGCCGTCTGCCGTGGCAGTGATCCTCTGCTTTTGTGGTCCCAGATGGATCTTCCTCATGACAAGTTGCAGCATCTTTATCAACTTGCCCAGGCCATTACGGGTGACAAATTAAGCTTATCTGACTTTAAAAAGGATCTTTCCCTATTGGAAGCGGAGTTTCAGATGCGCCGCACCAGATTTATCACAGTGCTGACAGAAGAAGTGCCCATGATCCTGGGGGATTTTGTCCTGATGGCAGAATGTCTTGGCAGAAGTCAGGACGAACTTAAACTGTTTTTAAATAAAAGCTATCCCTGGCATGCCTATGATGAGTCTCCTTATAATTTTATAAGCAAGCAAAGCGGTGTTAATCCGGGGACGTTTTACCGCAAAATTTGTCAATCATTCAAAAGCATACGCCACTTTTTCGGCGCAATTTTAGAAGAGGATCACTCAAGTGATCTTATTGCCTATCTTAGAAAAGGGGTAGATTTTTACCTAAAGTTAAGCCAGAAGATCCCACTTGCAAGACATGATTTTAATCCCAAACTGTTTTTGAGCGAGCTTGCCCCCTCCAGTACCAAATCCACATTGGAGCTTTTAACAACGGTCAGCATCAGCCATGGCAAAAAGGTCCGCACTGTCGCGTCAGATCGCAGAGGTTCCTATTTAAAAACTCCGCTTACCACTCCTTTTGAAAGTGCCTTTTTAACCATTGCAGCCAGATTCTACAGTATCGGCCAGGATTCCATCATAAAAAGGGGCCGCTTCGATAATGCCGAAGATTTTCACTACCTTTTCAGCTATCCTTTGGGCTTTGGTTCCTATCTTGCCGCCAAGCGCCTCTTTGAACTTGATATGTTCTCTGAAATAAGCAAGGAGCATGAGGTAAGGATTTTTCCTTCCTTTGAGCAGTATCTTTATGTGCAGGCAAGAATTCTCCAAGGAGATCTCATCCTTGATGTCTGCGATAAATGCGGCTGCACTCATCTTATCCATCATGAAGGCCGCAAACACCTGGGCTTAAGCTTTGACTGTCCCTTATGCGTCATCAGGGGAGATAAGATCCTAAACCCGCACCGCACCAAATACATGGTCTCAAAAGATCCGCAAAGCCTCAGAGGTCAAGGACGCAGGGTAAAAACTTCCCAGGACAGCTTTAATATCCCCATGGCTTCATCTGAGTTTCAAAATGCCTCTGTCTTTCAGGCAGCCTCTACAATGTCAGTCCTGTTTAAGGAGAACCTTACCAAAAACGGCTTTAGAGTTTTTCCAATCCCGGATCCTCAGACCCCAAAGTAACTTTATAACAGGCTGCGTTATATCTTAATTAGCAATAACAAGACGCCATCGGATCTTGAGTCTGCATGCATTAGGATTTGCGCTGACGCTTCATTGATAAGGGATATTGATGCAAGTTCGGCCGTCTTCACGGCATAAATCTGCATCATGATCCTGCAGCGAAGGTACTGCAAAGGATTTATCAAGGGTAATGCTGATGGTATCGCAGGATCCCCACCGCATTGAAGGTCAGAGGGCTGTTGTCTATAAGCCCAACTCCAGCTCCTTTGAGCACAAGCTCATCTGAATAGGTTTTCTTAAGGCAATTTAGGTGATCTTCAAAGTTTTTGGAGATCCTGCTGCACAGCCTGTCGGTCAGATGAGGTTAAAATACCATAGGCACGTTGAACCGCCAGGGTTCTTAGGCGCTTCTAATGCTCGACGTTTACTAAAAGTGCCTGCTCTCAATCAGGGCATCCAAGTTCAGCTGCACCTACCTCGTTCCATACCCTGAAGTTATAAGGTAAAGCGATTTAAAATTTGTAATTTGGCTGGAGTAAACCCTTAAACTGCTGCATCTTAGACTGGAAATTAAAAGGCCCCTTCGGGGCCTTTTGTAAATTGGGATTTTTTGAAAATCAAAAAGGATTATAAACTAGGATTTTTTCATCTCAAAGGAATAGAAAGAATCCAGGCCGCCGTAGACAGCATGCTTTCCTAATTCCTCTTCAATTCTAATCAGGGCATTGTATTTTGCCAGACGATCCGAACGCGACAGTGAGCCTGTCTTGATCTGACCTGCATTTGAACCTACCGAGACGTCAGCAATGGTAGTATCCTCAGTCTCGCCTGAGCGGTGAGAAACAATGGCAGTGTAGCTGGCACGCTTTGCCATCTCAATGGCCTGCATGGTCTCAGTTAAGGAACCTATCTGGTTTACCTTAATCAAAATGGCATTGCCAAGGCCCTTTTCAATGCCTTCTTTCAAAATGGCAGGATTGGTGACAAAAAGATCATCGCCAACCAGCTGGCATCTTGAGCCTAAAGTCTTAGTAAGCTTGGCCCAGCCTTCAAAATCAACCTCAGCTGCACCGTCCTCAATGGAAATCAGCGGGTACTTGTCACACCAGGAGGCGAGGATCTCAATCCACTGCTCAATTTCATAGGTCTTATTCTGCTTGGGCAGTTTGTAAAGGCCATTTTCATAGAATTCTGAAGAAGCGCAGTCAAGACCTATGAAGATATCCTTGCCCGGAGTATAGCCTGCCTTGGATATAGCTTCCAATATCAGCTCAATAGCCTCTTCATGAGTCTTAAGATCAGGTGCAAAACCACCTTCATCACCTACTGCCGTAGTCAAATTCTTGCTTTTTAGGATCTTCTTTAGAGCATGGAAGGTCTCAGCACCGTAACGCACTGCTTCCTTAAGGCTGGGTGCTCCTGCAGGAATAATCATGAATTCCTGGACATCCAAATTGTTGTCAGCGTGGACCCCGCCGTTGATAATATTCATCATCGGAACCGGAAGGTTTAATTGAGCGCTGCCGCCAAGATAACGGTACAAGGGTAAATAATGATCGCTGGCAGCTGCCTTTGCCAGGGCCAGAGATACTGCCAAAATGGCATTTGCGCCTAAACGAGCCTTGTTGGGGGTTCCGTCAAGTTCAATCATGAGCTGGTCAGCCCCTACCTGATCATCGGCATCAAATCCCATCAGAGCTTTTTTAATCTCAGTATTTACATTCTCAACAGCCTTGAGTACTCCCAGACCGCAGAAGCGTTTTTCATCCTTGTCGCGTAATTCGATAGCCTCACGAATCCCGGTGGAGGCCCCTGAAGGAACTGATGCCATTCCTTTGGCTCCCGTTTCCAGGGTAACTTCACACTCAACAGTTGGATTGCCGCGGCTGTCAATAATCTCACGGCCCTTGATATCTATAATTGCACTCATCTTAACTCCTACGCAAGTATCAATCAGCCTGAGTAATCACAGGCAGGTGACATTCTAGCAAAAGAACTTTCATTATTGTCAGATATTTTCCAATCAGGAGCGTTTTTGTCCTGACAACTCCTCAAGAGCGGCAAGGCATTCACCAGCAAAGGAAAGGTAGGCCCTGGCGCCAAGTGAGGTTCTGTCATAGTAGATAATGGGCTTTCCCATAGCCTGGGATTCGCTGATCCTTGAAGAAAAAGGAATAACGGCATTAAAGACCCTAGGACCTAGATCCTTAAGCTCGTTGCAGGTCTGCTCAAAGGTTTCAGACCCATCATCGGCATCGATCATGGTCCGCAGCATTCCCAAAATTTGAATACTGCTAAAGCCGCTGTTTTTAAGCTTGGAGGCCTCTTCAATCAAGGATGAGGCTGACACTAAAGACATCATCTCACAATGTGTCGGGATAATAAGATAATCTGCCGCACACAAAGCGCTTTGCGTTATAAAACCAAGTCCCGGGGGGCAGTCAAGCAAGGTAAGGTCATAAGATCTGCTAACTTCAGACAGGGCCTTTTTAAGACGCAGGAGACTGCCGGCCTTTTGATACAGCAAAGGCTGCACTGCATTGAAATCATCGCCTGCAGGAATTAAATCAATAGAGCCTTTTTCATAGTGCATCACCTTGGCAGGACTTAAATAGGTGTCATTAATCATGGCAGCAGCAAGAGGGCAGTCTGCCACCCGCTTAAAGTTCAATCCTACGGTAGCCGAGCCTTGCGCATCAAGATCACCTATCAAGATCCTGCGCCCTGCTATTGCAAGTGCTCCTGCCAGATTAACCACGGTGGAAGTTTTGGCAGTCCCTCCCTTGGGATTTGCTATTGCGATGATTTTAGACATACATTACTCAAAGAATTTTTTCTAAATGTTAGAAGTTCTTTGCTGTAAGTGCAATGAAAAATATTGGGCAACTTAGCATTTTTTAAAAAAATCAGACCTAGAAGAGAGCTGTTGCCCCAAAAAGAGCATACTCTTAAGGCCCCGGGTTTAGTAGTTTAAGTTTGAAAGAGTCGCATCCCTATGCGATTTTTTAGCACTTTTTGATTGTTGAAATGTAATGAATAAAATTTATATATTAGAGTCAGTAATACCCAGGTATCATCATTCTGATCGCCATTTTCGTAGGCAGCGAAAAGAAAAAAGTGCGCAACTAACTAATAAGTCCCCTGAAGACAGGGGATCTTTAAACACTGTGTAAGCACTAACAGAAAGCTGCGCGATAAGTCAGAAGCAAGGAGGCATGATGAGTTACTTTTTAGGAGTTGACTTAGGCGGCACCGTTACCAAGGCGGGCATTTACGGGCCGCAAGGGCAGGAAGTGGCAGTCTTTGAGCATTCTGTTGCTCCTTTGACAGACGGCGAGGGCTTTTATGAACGCAACATGGATGAGTTGTGGGAGGCAGTGTGCACGGTCTGCCGCGGCGCCTTGCAAAAATCAGGACTTAAGAAGGAAGATATCAAAGGCGTATCTTTCTCCTCCCATGGCAAGGGCCTCTATCCTATCGACAAAAACGGCAAGCCTGTGCGCAACGGCATTAACTCCTCGGACACCAGGGCTGTTGGCATTGTTTTAGACTGGCTTAAAGACGGTACAGCCGACAAGGCCTACCCTTACGGCATGCAGCAGATGTGGACCGGACACCCTGCTGCTATCTTAAAGTGGCTTAAAATCCATGAAAGGGAAAACTACGACAAGACTGCGGCCATTTTGATGGTTCACGATTACATCCGCTTTAAGATGACAGGGGAATTGGGGGCTGAAATTACTAATATCTCGGGCAGCAATTTGTACAATGTGCAAACCGGAGCCTATGATGACAAGCTCCTTGAATTATTTGATATTCAAGAGTGCCGCACCAAGACCGTCAAGACCGTGGATTCATCTGAACAATGCGGCAGCATTACTCAAAAGGCCGCCGAGCAGACGGGACTTGCCCAAGGGACCCCGGTCTTTGGCGGTTTCTTTGATGTGGTGGCTGCGGCCATTTCCTCAGGAGTTATCGATGACACGGCTTTAAGCGCCGCAGCCGGCACCTGGTCCATAGCCACTGCCGTGCACCAGAAAATCTCATTGCACCCGCACCACTACATATGGGGCAGCTACTGCGTTCCGGGCTTATATTTTGTGCATGAAGGCTCGGCAACTTCTGCCTCCAATCTGACTTTTTGGCGCACCCACATCCTCAAGGAGACAAGCTATGATGACCTAAACGCCATGGTGAATAATGTTTTAACTTCAGGACCTAAACCCGGGCTTTACTACCTGCCCTATGTGTACGGCTCCAATTACAAGGTAGGCATGACCGCTGGTTTGTGCGGCTTACAATCGCATCACGCCATGCAGGATGTCATCTATGCCATCTTCGAGGGCATTGTGTTCTCCCACACTTTAAATCAGGACAAGGTGCTTGCCATCTCCCCGTCCATCAAGACCATTCGCATGAACGGAGGGCCCACCGGCTCGCTGCCCTGGATGAAGATGTATGCCTCATGTGCTGCCCTGCCCGTTGAGATCTCCGAGGTCAAACAGACAGGCTGCAAGGCCGCAGCCATGGCCGCAGCCGTAGGCAGCGGTTTCTTTAAAGACTATATTCAAGCAGTCAAGGACACCGTAAGGCCCATGCAGATCATCGAGCCTGATCTCAAACTTCATGAACTAATGCGCCAGCGTTATGAAGACTTCCTAACCTTAAACGAAAAATTATCCGCATAAACCATATCACTCCCCTCTAAACACAGAGGGGATTAGGATTTAGTTATTCCTTGTTTGAAGAAAACATTTTCTTAAAAGTCAAGAACCAACAGATTTTATTGCAAGATCTTGAAATGTTAGTACCTGAAATTAAGCTCATTTTGAGTAAGCAGATCTTGATCGGTACCATTGATAAGCTTGTTATAGATCACATCGTATAACAGTACATTTTGGACATATTTTCTGGTTTCCAAAAAGGGAATGCTTTCTATATACATGGCAGCATCACGGGCTCTGCCGTCCTTTGACTGCCAGACACCAATACGAGAGGGCCCAGCATTATAGGCAGCAGCAGCCAGGATCCTGTTGCCCCCAAATTTGTCCAGCATGTTACGAATGTAGGCAGCCCCAAGCCTTACATTAATCTCAGGATTTCTTAAACTGTTAACCCCGGAAAAATTCCAGCGGTTTTGTTTTGAAACCATCCTGGCGGTGGCCGGCATCAACTGCATCAGCCCTACCGCCCCAGCCGGAGACTTGACCACGGGATTTAACATGCTCTCCTGTCTTGAAATGGCGTAAAGAAATGATAAAGGGACATTCTGCTCTGCCGAATTGTGCTCATAAATGTCCGTATAAATCACCGGGAAACGGTAATCTAAGGCATCCCACCTTTTTGAGGCGATAACACTTTCTATGGCATAATCCACCCTGCCCTGGGACAGAGCCCTATCAGCCATTGCCAGGGCAACATCCTCATCACTGAAACGGGCAATTTCACGCCATTCTATGATGGCATTTTTATCATCCATAGCCTCAAGTTCCATAAAACGCCTTACTGCAGGATCAGCATTGATCCTTTCATCAAGGCTGTTGTTTCTCGAGAGTTTCAAATGATTGTAGGCATACGGAACCTTTAAGGTCTGTGCTGCAAGAAAGCCAAAAAAGGATCTATCTTTGGCAACTTCAAAGAGGATTTCATGACCTAACCTTTCAAATCCGAGCTCTAAGGCTGCCCTGCCCTTCCAGTAACGCCAGTTAATCTCCCCTGCCATTGCAGGATCAACACGATCCAAAAGCTCATAAACTATCTGCCACTGACCAAAGTACACCGCCTTTCTTAAGCGCTGCTCCTTGATTGTCGAAGTCCAGGCCACCTCGGGAAGATTATTGTCAACCCACATGGCATCCTCATAGCTTCTAAGACGCCCCAAGTTTTGCCCTGCCAATACCTGATAGATGCCAATTTGCTGCACCCCCGAAGGCTTGATGGCAGCCTCAAAACGCGGCAAAAGCTCCATGGCTTTTTTTGAATCAATCTTTGCAAGTCTTTTAAAGGCAAGAATTGCAGCATTTTTGGCAAGGTCAGAATCGGCTTTATCAAGAACGCACTTTAGGGGATCTTCATAGCAGTTCATGGCAGCAGTTACTAGATCCTGATATTGGGTATTATTAAGTTCATTAACAAGTGATCGGGTAGTTTCCGCCCGCTGCTGTTCAATAAAGGCCCTTTCGAATTTTTCCAGTTTCAATCTGTCGGTAAGATAGCCTTTAGTCTCAAAAAGAGCGATAAGCCCGTTGCACCCAGCAGGTCTTGCAGCAAGATTTAAATAAAGTTTTTGACTAAAAGCAACAGCGGCATCATCGGCCTTCCCCAAAGCCCATGAGGCTTCGTAAAATCGGCAGACCTTTGCCCTTTGAGAATTGTTAAGCGCAGCATTAGGATCATAGGGAAGCTTTGGCATAAGCTGCAGGACTTCATCATAACGGCCATGCTCTGCCATAACCTCAATATAAGTGTCAGTAAGCAGCTCAGATAAAACCCTGTGCTCTGCTTTTTCAATAAATTTGCTGACCTCATAAAAGGCTGAAGGATCTGCTATTTTTCTTAAAGTGTAATAGTCCAGCCAGACATTCAAAGGATAATCCTTGAGGAGCCCTTCTTTAAGCTTTAAAGCTTCAGCAAAATTGCCGTCAAAAACGGCGCGCCTGGCCTTTTTATAGGCCTCCCGCTGCATAGTAACCGTATCAGTGGAATCAACGCTTACAAAAGCCTCGGCATAGGAGGGATTCAGGCAGAAAATGCAGGCACCAATACAGGCTGTAACAAAAAATATCCTCATCATAATCCTTGCTCTGTCAACGTTTTTAATACCATTCAATTATATTAAACGACAAGTTCTGCGCAAGAGCACCAGGTAATGCAGTCTGCAAAGAGCAATTTTAGTGTTTGTTATTGAGGCAATTTTAAAACGTTCCCTTTGCTGCCTTACGCTGCGCCCTGCCAAATGCTGCCTTATATCTAAAATCGAGAAGTAAAATTGCCAAGAGCTCTAAGGTAAATGTAAATCCAAGTGCACAACTTAAGGTAATTAAAGCACCTGCTGACTCAAGGTGCGGATAATGCCTTAAATTGCCTTGAAAAAATTTTATCAAGGCATTGCTACAATGGCTCTGTTAACCAAAAAGATTGACATAACCTGCTAAAAGCAGCACGGC
>CAYNSI010000005.1:0-26080 GCA_964399665.1 uncultured Enterobacterales bacterium
TCTTAGTGATTCATACTTAGGTTTTTCTTAGAGTTGATAATGTTTTTATGCTAAGTGGCAGCCGGAATTTTTAAACGAACCTAAAAAAGAAAATTCCAACGAACACCAGGGCGAAAATGAAAAGGGACAGTTTTTTTGTGATCCAATTCTTGAATATTACAAAGTAAATCTATAGAATAGTCGCGCCCCTTTAACCTTGGACGGGATTCCCACCCCGTACCTGGTGGCAGAAGGTTATTCTTCTGTTTGGCTTATTCATATAACAAAGGGTTTTTTGATGAAAACTTATGTAGCCAGACCGTCTACTATAAAGAGAGACTGGTTTGTTGTTGATGCAGAAGGCCAGGTCTTAGGCCGTCTGGCATCTGAAATTGCAAAGCGCCTCCGCGGCAAGCACAAGCCTGAATATACGCCTTTTTTGGATACAGGAGATTACATTATTGTAATCAATGCGGCCAAGGTCAGGGTTACTGGCAATAAGACTGCCGACAAGGTGTATTACCACCATACCGGTTATCCCGGGGGAATCAAGGGTGAGCCCTTTGACAAGCTGATTGCCCGCAAGCCCGAAGCTGTAATTGAGAAGGCTGTCCGCGGCATGCTTCCCAAGGGACCTTTGGGCCGTGCCATGTTCCGTAAGCTTAAGGTTTATGCCGGCACTACTCACAACCATGCGGCTCAGCAGCCACAGGTTCTAAAGTTTTAAGAGGAGCGTGACAAATGGCTGTAAATCAATACTATGGTACCGGACGTCGCAAGACCTGTACCGCCCGTGTTTTCATTAAGCCTGGTACCGGAAATCTCAGTATCAACGGCCGCTCACTGGAGCAGTATTTCGGCCGTCCGACTTCACGCATGATCGTAGCCCAGCCTCTTGAGCTTCTCGATCTGAAGAATAAGTTTGACATTTATGTCACTGTTACAGGCGGCGGGATTTCAGGACAAGCAGGCGCGATAAGACATGGTCTTACCCGTGCTCTTATTGAGTATGACGAGTCCTTCCGTCCTGCTTTGCGCAGTGCCGGCTTTGTTACCCGTGATGCTAGAAGCGTTGAGCGTAAAAAGGTCGGTCTTCACAAGGCCCGCAAGAGACCGCAGTACTCTAAGCGTTAATTTAAAGGATCTCCCGGGGATTTTAGTGAACCTGGGGTTAAGTTCCAGACAGGGACCGGAATTACCTCCGGCCCCTTTATTTTTTCCAAAAAAGCCAAATTGTGTCCTGCTGCCTTAAAATATAAAAAAAGTATTTTTGAGGTTAAGATGTGATTAGTCGTGATTTTGCAGGATTCAGTCCCTATATCTTCAAGGCTTACTATGATTACATAGTAGATCATGAAGACACCCCCCATCTGTTGATAAACCCCGGCTGCCCCGGAGTAGTGCTGCCTGCCAGGTTCAAGCTTAATAAAGAACTGATTCTTTCGATATCACCTGCTGCAGTTCATAACTTTAATGTTGGCAGGGCGGGGCTTTCTTTTGCCACCCGTTTTTCAGGGGAAAGCCATGATGTATTCCTTCCCTACAACTGCATTCAGGAGATCATCGCTACTGAATCAAAGATCTCCGTGCCTATAAGAGTATTCTTTGCCCAGGATCTTGAAGAACAGGAGGCGCAGGGGGTTGAAAACCTGGACGGGCCGGGCTTTGAAATTATGGACGATAACAGGCAGGATAAAGGCACTGATGCTGTAGGAGAAGACGGGGGAACATCGAAAAATGCCGATGAACCTCACACTGTAGAAGAGAGCAACATCAGAAAGGATGATGACAAAGGCGGGGAGCCTGACTTTACCATCCTGACGTGAATACAGCTTGCACAAAGATTCTGCCTCTTGCAATAAATCTGTAGATTTCTTGATTGTTTGTTATCAATCTGCCTGCAACTTCACCAGGGGCAGTATTATGGAGGCGGTGTCTTACTGCCGTCGCCTTGTTTTCTGCAACAAGAGGCGAGAAATCCTTAAGGGAGATTGGGTTTTCAACCGATTTCCAGCAGGATTCAACTTTTTAAAACTTCAAAGAACGCAGCTTTTGGCTGCTATTCTCTTTGGGTGATCCCTAAGGTCACCCACATGGGGGCTGATTCAATAAGACCATTGTTTCCAAGACGCACATCCCCTGACAGGCCGTGGAGGACATCAGGAGAGCTGGGCCGTGTAAGTTGGTCTGCATTGAGGGCAAAACCTACGGCATCATAGGCTGTGGCAAAAATTCTCTGCACTTGGGCATCAGCCTTGGGAAGATTTTCCATCATCTCCTGTTTTAGGGGGCTTTCCGTGATAAGCCAGGGCATGTCTCCGAGCAGGGCCCCGTACATGCTCATTTCAAGGGAGGAGGAATTGACCCCAGTATTGCTTTGATTGGTAATATAAACCCTCATGCTGCCAGGCAGAATAGCCTTGATCTCACTTGCCTCAAGGGCTGTGGCGCTGATGTAGACCCCTCCTGTCATGTCAAGTCTGCAGGCAGTAACTTTGGAGTTAAGATCTTCCAAATTGTTAAAGGTGCAGACATCAGGGCGTCTTCCTCTTGCCTGGGTAATACTTTGCACAAAGGCAGACGCTGCCCTTTGAGATCTTTGATTCCCCGAGCTTACTACAGCAATGCTTGAAATCCCGTCATGGACCATTTTCGAGGCTGCCAGCCTGCCTTCATACTCGGGGCTTAAGTCAAAGTACCAGGTGTTTTCAGGCAGGGTAAGCTCGGTGCTGTTAAGAAGCACTGTGGGGATCTTTGTTTCTGCATTAAGATAGGCATCAACATTGGGCTTTAAAAGAGGACCGATGACAAAATCTGTATGGTTGTTCTTAAGGGCTGCTGTAATTTCAGCCATGTCTACTTTTGAAGTGTCGTAAAACACCACCTTAAGATCGGGCTTGATATCCTGAAGGGCAGCCAAAATTCCCAGGCGAGCAGGATCCCCTACAGTATTTTCAAAGCGTCCTGAAAGAGGCAGCAGTACGGCAAGATGATCACCTGCCCCGAGGCTTAAGTTGTGGCCGGGTGACTGCAGCGTAGGGGCATTTTCATCAGGGGCACCTGATGAGAGCTTTTGTGCAAGATAGGCAAGGGGATGATCCTGATATTTTTCCAAAAAGCTTTGAGCCAGGCGCCTTTTAATGTCCTGATTGGAGGCGCTGTCTACTACGGCAAAGGCATAGTAACCCCTGTCAAGAGGATCTCTGCTTGATGATTCCAGGGTCACCAGGCGTGATGTCGGATAATTTCTTAAAATATCCACGGTCCTTTGCAGCACAATATCATGTTCCCGCTGCCCAATTACATTAAGCAGGGCTTTTTGGGAGGCAAAGGCTCTTTCAAGATAACTCTCATTGTGACTATCCCTGTACAAGATGTCACAGGTCCTGGAGGTCAGCTGGTAATAATATGAGGCAGCCTGGGCAGGGAGGGTCATCTCATTGACTGAATTTAAATTGCTGTAGGCTCCCAGGTAGTCTTTTTCTTCAAGCAGCAGCAGAGCCTCAATGATGGAGACTTCATCGTGCTGCAGCGGGGTGATGGCTCTTTGCCTTAAGGTCTCAATGGATGCTCGGGCACTTTGTAGATCCCGCGCGACAATCTGAGATCTGGCAAGCAGGATCCCTGCATTAAAGGCACTGTCATCTGATACTCTCCGAGTAAGATCCTGATAGCCTTCTAAAGTAAGGGTAAGCGGGCCGAAGGCTTCGGTAGTGCTGACAGATCCTGTACCCTGCGGGGACTGTGTTAAGGTACATCCTGTGATTATTAAGGCAGCGCCTGCTGCTTTGATGAGTTTTGCAAATGTTCTTAAGGTGAGCGGTACTGCTGTCACAACAAACTCCAAGGGTCATAAAATGCTTTGGTATTATACAATGCTATGTGCTGCCATCGGTCTTTGAGGTCAAAAAAACATGCTCCAAAGCGCTTTGTATATTGTTCCGACTCCAATAGGAAATCTAAATGATGTCAGCAGGCGTGCCGTGGAAGTGTTAAGTGCGGCCACCTTAATTGCCGCCGAAGATACCAGGCATTCGAGGATTTTTTTAAACTCAATTGGGGTTTCCTGCAACAACATCATTTCCTGCCATGATCATAATGAGCAGGACAGGGTGAAGATTTTTGCAGCAGAAATAGCAAAAGGAGGGATTGCCGCCTTAATCAGTGATGCCGGCACTCCACTGATAGCAGATCCCGGGTTTAAGGTGGTGTCCTCCCTGGTAAAACAGGGCTTTAAGGTGATCCCGCTTCCAGGGCCATGTGCTGCCGTCACAGCACTGAGTGCATCAGGACTGCCTTCCTCTCAATTTATCTTCAAAGGCTTTTTCCCCGTAAAAGAAAAGGAGTTGAGGGAGGAAATTTTAAAGCTTGTGGATCTTGAGGTTACCGCAGTCTTTTACGAATCCCCAAGACGGGTTTTAAAAACCGTAACTTTGATGAAGGAGCTTATCCCGGGACGCCTTTTGGTATTGTGCCGGGAACTTACCAAGGTATTTGAATCCATTTATTATCTTACCACGGACACTGCAAGAGACTTTCTTCTTGAAGATGACAACCGCCTTAAGGGGGAGTTTGTCATCCTGGTGGGAGGGGCAGATCCTGATGATAAAAAGGATGAGATTGACGACAGCACCGAGGCAGTACTTTTGGAACTTTTGGATCATGCGCCCATAAAATTGGTATGCAGGGCCATATCAAAGCTTACCGGGATCTCAAGAAATGTTATTTATCAAAGGGCCCTGGAACTTAAAAAAGAAAGGTAACTTCGCTATAATTTTTCTTGTTAGGATCTTCTGGCAGCCGCTGCCGTGTACGCGTGCTTGAAGCATACGGTCATGGGAGAGGAAAGTCCGGGCTCCACAGGACGGGGTGCCAGGTAACGCCTGGGGGGCGTAAGCCTACGACAAGTGCAACAGAGAGCAGACCGCCCGGGCAGTGCCCGGGTAAGGGTGAAAGGGTGCGGTAAGAGCGCACCGCGGCGCCAGTAATGGTGTCCGGCAGGGTAAACTCCACCCGGAGCAAGATCGAATAGGCCTTACTTATCAGTGTGGTCCGCACTGAAGGCGGGTAGATCGCTTGAACCCGGGAGTGATTTCGGGTCTAGATGAATGGCTGCTGCCTGTAAATCAGGAACAGAACCCGGCTTATAGAAGATCCTGACCCCAAATGCCCAGGGGGCTTTAACTTGAAATTTCCCACCCTAAAAATGAACTCCCGCAAAATCGCCCTTCATATGCGCACGGCTTTTAATGCAAAGGTCTTTTGACGCCCTAAGCAGTCCGGGTGCTTTATCCACGAAGCCAGGCTGAAGAAAGCGGCTTTGGGTATTTCAGAAGCCTTGTCCTGAGTATTATGCGAAGGAAAGAAGCCAGTAACCAGATCAACAACAGGCTTTAAGTCTTGACAGAGAAAAAGTTCAAGAAGCGCTTTGCACCGTTTGTTAAGAAGCATGACAACCGGTTTTGCCGGGTACCCCAAAGCCGACTTTCACCGACTTGCCGAAAAAGGCAATGCCGATATGCAGTATGCTTTTATACCCTTCTTTCCTGGGGCCTTCATCGTAGTTTTTGGATGTTATCTGCTTTAAGGCCTCCTGCACACCAGAATCGAGCATGTTTACAGAAGGTACACGCTTAAATTCCAGGATCGCCGCGCGTAAGTTCTCTTTGTCCGGAACAATAAGATCGCAGCGGCCGCTGCCAGACTCTCTGTTGGAGCTGATGCTCTTGTTATTTGGCAGCAGAATGCCATACATCATGCCATGGTACCAGGCCTCTTTGGCGTCATGGAAGCTGCATCCTTCAAGCACTGCGGTCAGCTGCTTCTCCAGATCCTGCGCGTCCTGCTTCCAGAGCGCATCGCACAGGGCCGTTCTCAGGCTTTCGGGAAGAATTTCCTTCAGCAGGACTTGCAGTTCCTTCTGGAAGACCTCCCGAACTTCCCGGTTCGGGATGACAAGGAGGCTCACCCCGTCGTTCGGGCCTGGTTCACTGGCCAAGGTGAGATACCCGGTCAGATACAGCAGTGTCCAGAAGTTGTCCGCGCTTGTGAAGATATCAATGTAGTTCATGCTCGGGTTGAGCCTGGCCGCAATGGGTTCTCCGGCCAGGAGAGCAGCAAAGTTTCCATAGACGTTTGCCTCGTCGGGAAGGCGTTTGGCAAAGTCCCGGGCAAGCGCGTTGCCGCTTGTGCTGACCCAGTAGGCCTTCGGAGTTATGTGCTGTTCCTGCAGACCATCCTGCAAACCATCCTGCAAATCATCCAGGTAGCTCATGATGCTCCAGGGGCAGTACATGTCCGTACGTTCCCCAAATTGATACCCGTCGTACCATTCCCTGATGATGTCCCGTTTTTCCTCGCAACCTGCATCTGCCAGCATCTTGTCTACTTCGTCCTGGGTGAAGCCGAAGACATCTGCGTAGGGAGGAGAGGAAATGTCAAAACACATCAGATTGTTCAGCCCGGTAAAGATGCTTTCCTTGGTGATGCGCAGAGCACCAGTGAGAATGGCAAACTTAAGACAGGGATTTGTCTTTAAGGCATCCGAAAGGAAATTGCGCATGAACAAAATCATCTCATCATAGTAGCCTCTATCTGCAGCTCTTGCCACAGGCACATCGTATTCGTCGATCAGCAGAATGACTGGTTTGCCATAGTGTTTGTGCATGGCTTGTGTCAAGATGAAAAGTGATTTACTTAATATTGTTGTTTTAGCTTTCATGCTGCACAGCTGTTTTAGCAGTTTGCGAACTTCTGAAGTAAGGGCAGAACTGTTCAAAAGATATTGGTGCTCACTGCATATATTGCTGATAATAAACTCTATATCCTCTAACGCATCAGCAAAGGTACTTTTATCAACGCTTTTGAGCGAGATCGAAATTACAGGATACTGATGCATCCACTCCTGACAGAGTTTCTCGTTGGAGGAAATGTAAAGGCCTTCAAATAGGTTCTGTCCATCACCCTGCTTTCTGATATCGAAGAACTCAGCAAGCATGGACATGAAAAGAGTCTTGCCAAAGCGCCTTGGCCTGGTAAACAAGGTAACATCCGGGCATCCTTTGAGAAATTGCTCTAAGAATCTTGTTTTATCTACATAGTATCCGCCATCTTTGCGCAGTTTGGCGAAAAATTCTGTAGCTAAAATTTTTAACGACATAATGAATTCTCCATTGTCCTGACGACATAGGCAGCACTGATGGTAAATGAGACCTGGTGTGACAGACTCTGCACTATCCTTAATTTTCCATTTCTTACTACTTAACGATCCTGCCGATCGCCCGAGAGGTCTTATTTAAGAGTCAGCTGACAAGTGAGCTTTTTACCTGTCAAGAAAGGTCATATTTTCATTGCAGGTCGTGTTGCTGCTTTTCAGCACTTTTACCAGCTAACGCACGCCGCCCCTGAAATATCCTTCTTCTGGAGCAATAAGTTAAAATCCCGGCTTAAAGCTTCATACTGTGCTTTAGCTTTAATGATTTGATTTTGTACTCTGGTGATTGTATTGTCAATTCAAGTCATAGTCTTGGTTCTCATCTGCGTCTTCGTCCCTTTGGGTGGGGTTTGTCATTGAATTCATTCAACTTTGGGCAATACTTCCAAGCTCTAGCAATCATAACTTCAAGCAAGGCTTAGACCAAGATATCGCAGAACGCGGTCTTATCGGCAAAGAAAAATCACGGAAGTCGTACTCTGCTCATGTGAAAAAATGTGCTCTTGATTGGGCTGCAGATCCAGGCGGCCTTAATAACTCCTTTTTTTGCAAGATCCTTTTTTATTCAAATATAGTGAGTTACAATTACTGTGGAGCAAAGTGGTGAATTGTGGTTATTGATGGCTTATGGCAGAACTATTGCAGTTATCAGGAACCTGTGACCTGATCCTGGATGACAAGTCCCGGCTGGCACTACCTACCCGCTACCGTAAGCTTTTAGAAGAGGCAGGGGGCGGCGGGTGCCTCCTTACGGTATCTTTATACGATAAGTGTCTGTGGCTTTATCCCATGTCTTCCTGGACGACAGTACTGGAAGGGATTAGAGATCTGCCTTCTTTTGCTAACCCCAGGGTAAGGGCTCTGCAGCGTACCCTGCTCGGTTCTTCGGTTACTTTCAAGCCTGATGGTCAGGGGCGGTTTATTGTCCCCAAAAATTTGCGGGACTATGCTTTGCTGACCAAAAATGTAACTTTGGTTGGTTTGCAGAACAAGTTTGAAGTTTGGGACAAGGAAAAGTATCAGGAACGCATGGCAGAGGATTTTGCCGCTTTAGGAGATCTTAATGCCCTTGCAGAAGAGATCCCCAATTTAGAAACATTTAAGCTGTAGGGTGGTGGTATGGCGCTTACACATGTGCCGGTACTGTTCCAGGAAGTCATGGAGGCTCTTGATATAAAGCCTGACGGCATCTATGTGGACGCCACTTTCGGCAGGGGTGGACATTCCCGCGGCATTTTAGAGCGCCTGGGCCCTTCAGGGAGGTTAATAGCAGTAGACCGGGATGATGAGGCCTTAAAGGAAGCTTCATCCATCTGTGACCCAAGATTCAGCGCTGTAAAAGGGGTTTTCAGTGAAATTTCAGTGATAGCTGCTTCTTTGGAGATCGCAGGAAGGGCAGACGGGCTCCTTTTGGATCTTGGCGTGTCCTCTCCACAGCTTGATGATCCTGAGCGGGGATTTTCCTTTATCCATGACGGACCTTTGGATATGCGTATGGATCCTTCCCAGGATCTTACAGCAGCTGTGGTGGTCAACACCTATGACAAAGAAAAACTTTCTTTTATTTTCAAAAACTTCGGGGAAGAGCGTTTTGCAAAAAGAATAGCCTCTGCCATTGTATCAAGACGCAGTCAAAAGCCTTTTTCTAGGACAGGGGATCTTGCCAAGGTAATAGAGCAGTGCATCCCGGGCAGGACAGAGCATAAGCACAAGGCAACACGCTGTTTTCAGGCGCTTCGCATCGAGGTAAATCATGAGTTAGAAGAGCTTGAGGCTGCTCTGGATGCCAGCATAGAGCTGTTAAAACCAGGCGGGGTGCTGTGCGTTATCACTTTTCACTCTTTAGAAGACCGCATGGTAAAAAACTTCATCAAAAAGTATTCACAGGGGCCGAAATTTCCTTCCGGACTGCCGCTTACTGCAGCTGAAATTGAACAAAGGGCCCTTGAACATGTCGTGTTTAAAAAGGGAGCAGGTCCCATAAGGGCCTCCTCCTCTGAGCTTTCTTCAAATGTCAGAGCCCGATCGGCTCTTTTAAGACAGGCCGTTCGCGTGGGGAGGGGCTTATGAGTTTTTCTGCAAATGCCGCATGGGATGATGAAATTAACAGGAAAAGGCAGGATCTTCAAGACAATAGAGGCGATCCTAGGGGGGTATCTTCAAGGTTCAGCATAGTAAAAAGCGATGAACTTTTTGACTATGACGAATATGAAGAAAACCACTTGGGCACACCTTCTGTCATAACACCCCCAAAGGAGCAGGCTGTAAAAGCCAGGGCTCTTGGGGTGGTAAGGGAAATTGCCTATACTGCCCCTGCTGTGGGCAGCAGAGAGGAAGATGGGGTAAGAAAGATAGCTTTTGCCCTGTTTTTGGATTTAAAGGTAAATTTTATGACTTATCTTCTGCTGACAGTACTTTGCTGCCTGGCGGTTTTTAAGGTTTACCAGGTCCATGAGACCCGCATCCTGATTGATGCTTACAACAATGTATGTGCCACTAATGAACGTTTGGAATTAGAGTGGCTTAAGCTTACATCCTTGAAGCAGAACCTTACCTCTCATACGGAAATTCGCAGACAGGCCGGGGCAAGGCTTGGGATGGTAAGCCCCGATCCTCAGGATGAAATAGTAATAACTTTAAGGTGAGGCTGTAAGTTGGAAGCGTTTGGCATGTCAGAGGGCAGACACAAACTGCCTTTTCACCTCTCTAATTTCAGAATTGCCATAATCTGGCTGTTTCTTGCAGCATCCTTTGCCGCTCTCATAGGGCGCCTTTTTTACGTACAGCTTATCTCTACTGATTTTCTGGTGGGGGAGAGTAATTCGCGCACCAAAAGAAGCTATGTCTTTGAGCCTGCCCGCGGCATTATAACTGACAGAAACGGCAGGATCCTGGCGATCTCTGAGCCTGTCAAAAGTATCTATGCCGATGTAAAAACCCTAAAGGGCGAAGGGGTGTTGGAAGATGAGGCAAAACTTAATTTCATCGCAGACACCCTTGATATTTCCCTTGAGAGTTTAAAAAACAGCCTGAAGAATGAAAACCGCCGTCATGTCAGGCTTAAGCGCTACCTTCCCTTTGAAAAGGCCTCAATATTATCAGGTCTTAATTTAAAGGGAATTTTAATTGAGGATGCCTACAGGCGCTATTACCCTGCCGGGGAGGTCAGCTCTCAGGTAGTGGGAATTTTGGATTATGAGGGCAACGGGGCCTTCGGGGCGGAGTACAGTTATAACGGCTATTTGATGCCAACTGCAGTAAAAAGGACGGTGCATAAGGATTTATCGGGGCATATTATTGAAAATTTAGCCACTGAAAACGGGCGTGCCGGCGGCAATTTGATGTTGTCAATTGATGACAGGCTGCAGTCTTTTGCCTATACCGCCCTGGTTAGGGAAGTTGAGGAGCGTCAGGCAGAATCGGCAAGCGCGGTGCTTATTGAGGTAACTACAGGTGAAGTGCTGGTTATGGTGAATGTGCCTTCCTTTGACCCCAATGACAGGGAAAATTACCACAGCGACAGTGCCAGAAACCGTGCGGTGACCGATACTTTTGAGCCCGGATCCACCATAAAACCATTTATTGCCCTAGCGGCCCTTGAAAAGGGGGTGACAAGCTGGAAAGAGGTTTTTGATACCAAATCCTTCTACATCAACGGCAAGCAGATTCGTGACAGCCACAGGATGGACAGCGGTACTTTGGCGGAGATCCTTAAATATTCCTCAAACACGGGAATGGCAAAGCTTGCCATGCGCATGGATCCTTATGATATGGTCGATATGCTGGGAAGATTTGGCTTTGGGCAGCGTTCAAATGCCTCGATCCCCGGGGAAAACGGCGGCAGAATTAATGCAGATCGCAAATTCTGGGCTGAAATAGACAAGGCGACCATGGGCTATGGTTACGGCTTTTCGGTTACTGCCCTGCAATTGGCCCAGGCCTATGCCGTACTTGCAAATTACGGCAGAAAAATCCCCTTATCACTGCTGAAAACCCATGCCGTGGAAGAGGGCACTCAGGTGGTCAATGCAGCCCAAGTGCAAAAGCTGCATACTGTTTTGGAAACTGTGGTAGATGAGGGCACCGGCACCAAGGCTGCTATTAACCGTTATAGGATTGCGGGCAAAACCGGGACTGCCAAGCTTGTCAAGGAAGGAGGCTATGCCGACAGCTACTTGGGGAATTTTGCAGGCTTTGCCCCTATAACAAGACCCCGTTTTGCCCTGGTTGTTGCCATAAGAGATCCGAAAGTTGGAGGATTTTATGGCGGGCAGGTGGCAGGTCCTGTTTTCAGGGACATTATGACAAGAGCCCTGCAACTGTATAATGTGGCGCCTGATAAATAGAGATCAGGTGTTACAGTTTTGAAAGTAAGGGAGCACGAAGGATTTTCGTGAAGATTGATGATCGAACACACGCTGTATGAGCTTAAGGAATATTTGGAGATAAGGCCTAAGGCTTCTGATGAGGGGATTATCCTAAATTCTCTTACCTCAGATTCGCGCATGGTTACAAAAGATGCTGTTTTTATGCCCTTAAGAACCGCAAGCGGAGATGGTCATCTGTACATTGAGGATGCTTTAAAAAGAGGGGCAGCTGCAATTATCGTTACCGATCCCAAGGTTAAGACGCTGTGGGACAATGCATCCCCCAAAATAAAAGAAAAATTACTTTACCCCAACACCTACATAAACCACGGCGGGATCGCTTCCTGGTTTTACGGGGAGCCGTCCCGCAAATTAAGGCTTTTGGGAGTAACGGGCACCAACGGCAAATCAACGGTTACCCACATGATTGCCTATATGCTGCAAGCTTTGGACAGGCGTTGTGCCGTATTTGGGACCTTAGGCTACGGTTTTTTGGGTGATTTAAAAAAATGCCCCAATACCACCATGCCCTGCACGCAGCTGCAATGCGCCCTTGATGAGTATTACAATCTGGGGGCATCCTGGGCGGCTCTTGAAGTAAGCTCCATAGGGGTATGCGAAGAAAGAGTTGAAGGCTGTATCTTTAAGGGCGGCGGCTTTACTAATCTAACAAGAGATCATCTTGATTATCACAAGACTGAAGAGGATTATTTTGATGCTAAAAAGCGCTTTATGGATATGGTGCCTGCAAGGGCGCTGTGCATCAATGATCTGGATCCTAGGGCCAGAATTTTAAATACCTCATATCCCGGGGCCGTGGCATATGGCGTCTCTCCTAAAATTCCCGCCATTATTGATCAAAGATATGTTTGGATAGACAAGATTGAATACGGCCGGGACGGGATGATGCTCAATGTGGTAAGTTCATTCGGCAAGTGCAGGTGCAGATTGAATCTTTTGGGCCATTTTAATGCCGAAAATTTTGCCTGTGCCCTTGCAATGCTGCTGGCACAGAATCTTCCTTTTGCAGATCTTATCAGGGCTGCAGAAAGCATCAGACCGGTCCCCGGGCGCATGGAATGTTTCAGTGCGCAGGGCAAACCCCGGCTGATAGTAGATTATGCCCATACCCCTGATGGAGTTGAAAGTGCCCTCAAGGCTGTCAGGGCTCATACCAAAGAAGGGCGCATCATAATAGTATTAGGCTGCGGCGGGGACAGAGATCCCGGCAAGCGCTCCATCATGGCCATGAAAGCCTGTGTCTTTGCAGATCAGGTGGTGATAACAAGCGACAATCCCAGGACGGAAAGTTTAGACAGGATTATCTCGGATATGCTGTTGGGTGTGCCTTCAAACAGCAAAAAAGTTACCGTGGAAAAAGATCGTAAAAAGGCCATATTGTCCGCCTGGCATACGGCAGGGGAGCATGATGTGATTCTGATTGCAGGCAAGGGTCATGAAGATTACCAAATTTTCAAGGAAAAGACGGTGCACTTTTCAGATCGGGAAATTGCTGCAGCTTTAATTGAAGGTAAGGAAGATGGTGCCCTTTAAATTAAGCGCAATAGCAGAGCGTTTTGCCGATTTTAAACTTCAGGGAGACGATTTTAGGGCAGAGAATGTCAGTACGGATTCGCGCAGGATAGAGCAGGGTGCGCTTTATGTTCCCATCAGGGGGGAGCGCTTTGACGGACATGACTTTATTATTGATGCCGTTAAAAAAGGAGCAGGTGCTGTAGTCTGTTCGCCTGACAGATGGGATCTTATAAAACTCTCCCTGCCTCATGAGTTTCCGGTGCTTTTGTGTCCTGATACTTTAAGGGGCTTAGGATATTTAGGGCAGTATGTAAGAGAGAGCATTCAAAATCTCAAGGTAGTATCCTTAACAGGATCCTGCGGCAAAACCACCGTAAAGGAATTTACTGCAGCCATATTGCAAAGGTGTGGCAGAACTATGTGTACCAGGGGCAATTTCAACAATGACGTAGGAGTGCCGCTGACACTGTTATCTTTAACATCAGACCTTGATTATGCGGTTATAGAGCAGGGGGCAAGCCATCCTGATGATATCAGGCGCTCGTGCCGTTTTATAAAGTCAGATGCTGCCCTCATTACCAATGTTGGCGGGGCCCATCTTGAAGGCTTTGGTTCAGAGTTGGGGATTTACCGCGGCAAATCAGAGATCCTCGAGGATGTGTTCTTACGCAATGGTACGGGGATTGTGCCTTCTGACTCTGTTTTTGCCCAAAATTGGCGTGAGGACTTTAAAACTGAATTTAAGGCAGGAAGGCTGAAGTTTTTCGGCACCAATGAAGGGGATTTTGTCAGGGTATCCGATATTAAAACCTGTGACAATAAGGTGGCATTGACCCTCACAGCTTTAGGACAAAGCGCTTTCTTAAAACTTAATATGATAGGAGAGCATAATGCTCTGAATGCTGCGGCAGCTGCCGCCCTGGCTCTCTGCGCGGGGGCGGATTTTCAGGATGTAGTATCAGGGCTTGAAAGCTGTGATGCAGTAAAGGGCAGACTTGATGTAAAAAAGCTTTCTTTTGGTACCCTAATTGATGATTCCTACAATGCAAGCTTTGGTTCTGTCATCTCGGCACTTAATACCCTAAAATTACAAGAGGGTGCCAGGCTGTTTTGTTTTGGTGACATGGGTGAGCTTGGCAGCAGTGCAGGTAAGCTTCACGATATGGTGGCAAAAAAGGCTCGCGACTGTGCTGACATGTCCTTGGTCATGGGACCTTTTGGTTCTGCAAGTTTTAGGAATGAAAAAAGTGCGCAGTGCTTTGAAAATCATGATGATCTCATAGCTGCTCTAACACCCCTTTTGACGCAGGGGCCCTGCTGTGTGCTTGTTAAAGGCTCTCATGCCATGAATATGAGCCGTATTGCCCAATACCTGAGGGAGCATTACCCATGCTAGTTTATTTATGCGATTACCTAAGTCAGTATGTTCCGGCATTTAGGGTTTTTGAATACTTGTCATTCAGGGCGGTAATGTCTTTTCTTACCACACTTGCCCTGTCTTTGCTGGCAGGTCCTTTTGTTATCAAGAAGCTTCAGAAGCTGCATTTTGGTCAGGTAGTAAGAAAGGATGGACCTGAAAGTCATTTAAAAAAGCAGGGCACTCCCACCATGGGAGGGCTTCTTATCAACGGAACTATCATCGCCGCCATGCTGTTGTGGTGCCGTCTTAACAATCCTTATGTATGGCTTGCGGTAATTACCGTTGCAGCCTATGGGGCCATAGGCTTTGTAGATGATTATTTAAAGGTGGTCAGGCATAATCCCAGGGGGCTTAGGGCTAAGCACAAATACTTCTGGCAGTCTGCCTTTGCGGTGCTTTTATCATGCGGTATTTATGCTCTTGCCAAGACTCCCGGGGATACCACCCTGGTAGTGCCCTTTTTCAAGGACATCATGCCTGATATCGGGTTTTTAATAATTCCCCTGTCCTATTTTGTGATCACAGGATCTTCAAATGCTGTGAACCTTACCGACGGCCTTGACGGCCTTGCCATTACCACCACCATCACAGTGGCAGCAGGGCTTGGCATTGCAGCCTGGGCAACCTCCAATGCCAATTATGCCGCTTATCTTTACATTCCCTATATTGAGAATGCCTCAGAGCTGGTGATAGCCTGTACGGTGATCTGCGGCTCGGGGCTTGGATTTTTGTGGTTTAACACCTATCCTGCCGAAGTTTTCATGGGTGATGTTGGGGCTTTGGCCTTAGGCGCGGTTCTTGGGATCATTGCCGTGATGATCCGCCAGGAATTTTTATTGTGTATCATGGGCGGGGTGTTCGTGATAGAAACTTTAAGTGTGATCCTGCAGGTAGGTTCGTACAAAATGCGCGGCCGGCGGATTTTTAAGATGGCCCCTATTCATCATCATTTTGAAAAAGGAGGCTGGCCGGAGCCCAGGGTATTTATGCGCCTTTGGATTATTACCATTGTTCTGGTCCTTTTAGGGCTTGCAACTTTAAAGCTTCGCTAAGATTGGAGACGGCTTTATGAATGCGCAGTTAAATGGAAAAAGCATTGCCGTATTAGGGCTTGGGATCTCCAACATTGCTGTAATAGGCTATCTTATAAAACATGATCTTAAAAGGCTTACCGTTTTTGATACCAGATCCAATCCCCCCTATGTTGAGGAACTTCCGCGCGGCATTGACATAAGACTGGGGGCTTTGGATGCAGATGAGCTTGCCTCATATGATCTTATGGTTGTAAGCCCCGGGCTTTCCATTAATCTGCCTGAGATTGCCAAGGCCATGGCAAAAGGGGTAAAGGCTGTAGGTGACATTGAGCTTTTTGCCTTTGAAGCCAAAGCTCCTGTTGTTGGGATCACAGGCTCCAACGGCAAATCAACCGTTACTGCCTTAGTTGGGATGATGATTGAGCTGTGGGGCAAAAAATCTGCAGTAGGAGCCAATTTCGGCCGTGCCGTCTTTGACATTTTATCTGATGACGTGGATTACTATGTGCTGGAATTAAGCTCCTTTGAGCTTGAGACCACAAGCTCCCTTAAGCTTGCAGCAGGGGTGATCTTAAATATTTCAGAAGATCATCTGGACCGCTATGAAGGCTCCATTGAACTTTATACTAAGGCTAAGGCGAGGATCTACAGGCATTGTAACAACATCATCGTAAATCGCGATGATAAGGCTACTTTCCCTGACAATAAGACTATTAAGGCAAGTTTTGGGCTTGACAATAAAGAATACGGGCGGGAGGAGGAAGGCGGCAGAACCTATCTTACCGTCAACGCTCAGAGGATTATAGATACATCAGAACTTATTATCTGCGGCACTCACAATGAGCTTAATGCCCTGGCGGCCATGGCTCTTGCCGATTGTATCAAGGTGCCGCGGGAGGTACAGCTTCAGGCTTTAAGGACCTTCCCGGGATTAGAACACCGCTGTCAGTTAATCAGGATCATTAATAACATAGCTTTTTACAATGATTCTAAAGCAACCAATGTTGCCTCCACCGAGGCTGCCATTGCAGGATTAAGCAGCCGCTACAATAAAGGTATCATCCTTTTGGCAGGCGGCCTTGGCAAGGGGCAGGATTTTACTCCCCTGAAAAAATACTTAGGCAAAGAGGTAACCGCCATGTTCTGCTTTGGAAAAGATGCTCCTCAGCTCCTTGCATTGTCCAAAGAATACGGCCGTCAGTGTCTTAATATGCGCCAGGCAATCAATGCTGCGTATGAAACGGCCAAAAGCGGTCAGGCAATATTACTGTCTCCTGCCTGCGCATCCTTTGATCAGTTCAAAGGTTTTGAAGATCGCGGCAGGGTGTTTTCCAATCTTGTTAATCATTTGGTGGACAAGGAGAACTGATGCGTCAGGACGTAAGTATTGACCGCGTAATGGTGCTGACAACTTTAATCCTGCTTTTTGCAGGCATTGTGCTGATTTATTCTGCCTCCATAATGGAAGCTTCCGCATCCCAAACCGGGGATGGCAGCTTTTATCTAAAGCGTCAGGTAATCTACGTGCTGGCCTCGACAGTAGTGTGCCTTATATGCTGTACCGTGCCGTCACATCAATGGCAGAAGGCAAGCAATATTATTTTTTGGGCAGCTCTGCTGCTTTTGGTATTGGTTTTGATAATAGGCAGGGAGGTTAATGAGGCCAAACGCTGGATAAATCTTGGCATTATCAATCTTCAGCCTGCTGAAGTGATGAAATTTGCCTGGATCCTCTATTTGTCAAGTTACTGTTTCCGCAGAGCCGATGAGGTGCGCAAGACCCGCAAGGGCTTTTTGAAGCCCTTAATTTTAGTAGCGGTAATTTCCATCCTGCTGCAATTGCAGCCTGATTTTGGATCCAACCTGGTAATAGGGCTGGTTACTTTTGGGATTTTATTTGCAGCAGGGGCAGGACTTATAAAGTTTATTCTGCTTATGGCAAGTTTTGCAGCGGCAGCGGGGATCTTAGTATTGGTGGAGCCTTACAGGGTAAACCGCTTATTGTCCTTTTTGGATCCGTGGCAGTATGAATTCGGCATAGGCTATCAGCTGACCCACTCTTTGATGGCTTTTGGCAACGGCGGGCTGTTAGGAGAAGGTATTGGCAACTCCATTGAAAAGTTAGGATATCTTCCTGAAGCCCATACTGACTTTGTTACGGCAGTCTTTGGGGAGGAGCTTGGCTTTGTAGGGATGTGTTTTCTTATTCTGTTTGAATTCATAATTATCGTAAGAGCCCTTAATCTGTCTTTTAAGATCCTCAAAAGAGCTCCCTGTTTTCAGGGTTATATCGCTTTTGCAATTGCCATGTGGTTTGCACTGCAGACTTTTATCAATATAGGAGCTGCAAGCGGCCTGCTTCCTACCAAGGGACTTACCCTGCCTCTTGTAAGCTATGGTGGATCTGCGCTTTTTGTAACCATGGCGGCCATTGGGATCCTGCTTCGCATTGATTTTGAGTGGCGCAATCGTATTCTGGTGGTTGAATGAGAATTTTGATAATGGCAGGAGGCACGGGCGGACATGTTTTTCCCGCTCTTGCAGTCTACAATGCCCTCTCATCTGAAGGATGCGAGGTTATGTGGCTTGGTACGCGCGGGCGTCTTGAAGAAAAGATAGTACCTCAAAGCGGCTGTCCCATCTCATATATCAGCGCAAGAGGCATTCGCGGCAGCAGTTTTATCTCAAAGCTTAAAATCCCCTTGATGCTTACGCGCTCACTTTTTGAGGCTGCAGCTGTTATTAAAAAATTCAAGCCCGATGCGGTATTGGGCATGGGAGGCTATGCCTCAGGTCCCGGCGGTGTTGCTGCAAGGCTTTTGGGGATCCCCTTGTGCCTTCACGAGCAGAATGCGGCTGCAGGTCTTACCAACAGGATTCTTGCCAAGATGGCAGCGAAAATCTTGTTAGGCTTTAAGGGTGCTTTTACGGGGTCTAAGGTTATAGTATGCGGCAATCCTGTACGCGCTGAGATTTTATCCTTATATAACAGGGAGCATAATTTCCTGCCTGATGGGGTGCTGCGCATCCTGGTGGTAGGCGGATCTCTTGGGGCAAAGTTTTTTAATGACAATCTGCCTTTATATTTTAAGGCGCTTGATAAAGCTTCTAAAATTCCATTTAGAGTAAGACATCAGTGCGGCAGCGGCAATGCTGCTGCAGTAAACCGCCTTTATGAGGGCGCAGACTTTGAATATGTGGCAGAAGATTTTATTTTAGATATGAAAACTGCCTATGAGCACAGTGATCTTATAATCTGCAGATCCGGAGCTCTGACGGCAGCTGAGGTTTCCTGTGCCGGGGTGCCTGCAGTCTTTATTCCCTATCCTTATGCCGTAGATGATCATCAAACCAAAAATGCCAAGGTTTTAGAGGAGGCAGGCGGCGCTTTTATGGCTGCACAGCAGGATCTTGACAAGGACCTTTTTATAGAACTTGTCTTAAAGGCAGGAGATCCAGAAACCTTAAGAAAAATGAGCAGGGCCCTGCATGATTGTGCCTGCCCTGAGGCCACAGCTGCAGTAGTTAAGGTCCTGCATGAACTTGCAGGCAGATAGGACGGGCAATGGATGAGTTAAGGCAGACGAATTTTAGGCACATGGAAAGTGCCATCCCGCTGATGCACAAAGTCAAAAGGATCCACTTTGTAGGTATAGGCGGCTCTGGAATGTGCGGCATTGCAGAGGTTTTGTGCAATGAAGGCTACATTGTAAGCGGATCTGATATTGCAGAATCTGCCAACACCAAGAGGCTTGAATCATTAGGATGTACTGTCTTTATAGGGCATGCTGCCAGTAATGTTATAGGTGCCAGCGTTGTCGTGGTATCTTCTGCCATTCACAGCACCAATCCTGAAATCGAGGCTGCCTTAAAAGCTAGGATCCCCATAGTAAGACGTGCTGAAATGTTAGGCGAGCTGATGCGCTACCGCTACGGCATCGCAGTAGCAGGAACCCACGGGAAAACCACCACCACAAGCCTTATTGCCAGCATTTTTGCAAAGGCAGGCCTTGATCCTACCTTTGTCATCGGCGGGCTGTTAAACAGTGCCGGCACCAATGCAAGATTAGGCACTTCACGCTATCTTATAGCAGAGGCCGATGAATCAGATGCCTCTTTCCTGCATTTGCAGCCCATGCTCACGGTGGTAACCAATATTGAGGCGGAACATTTGGTAACCTATGGCGGTGATTTTGCAAAGCTTGTTGATGCCTTTGCACAGTTTTTGCACAATCTGCCTTTTTACGGGGTTGCGGTAGTATGCAATGATGATGAGGGCGTAAGAAGCCTTATCCCCCGCATAGGCCGTGCCGTGGTAACCTACGGGGTGTCAGAAGATTCTGACATCAGGGTCACGGATTATAGGCCTGCAGGGCTTGGATCTTGTTTTACCCTGATAAGAAAGGGACATAAGCCTCTTAAAATTGAACTTGCCCAGCCCGGGCTTCATATGGCAAAAAATGCAGCGGCAGCCTGTGCTGCCGCGATGGAAGAGGGTATTGATGACTGCCATATAGTTGCAGCATTAAAGGATTTTGCAGGAGTCGGCAGACGCTTTCAGCGCTATGGGACTTTCATGGCCCCTAAAGGTCAGGTGTTGTTAATTGATGATTACGGACATCATCCCTCGGAGGTGGCAGCCACGGTCAGGGCGGTAAGGGAAAGTTTGCCAAACCGGCGTCTTGTGATGGTATTTCAGCCGCACCGGTATACTAGAACCAGGGATCTTTATGAGGATTTTGTAAGAGTTTTAAAAGATGTTGATGTGCTGATCCTCCTTGAAGTATATCCTGCAGGAGAGGAGCTTATTGCCGGGGCCGACAGCAGACATTTATGCCGCTCCATAAGAGCCCTGGGAAAAGAGCCTTTTTATGCTGACAATATCAATGAGGCTGCGGATATTTTGGATAAGATTGCCGATGAAGGTGATGTAGTATTAACCCAGGGAGCGGGCAATGTGGTACAGATTTGTAAGATCCTAACTTCAAGGTGGGGAAAAGCCTAGGATGGTGACAGGTGGCGGCCTTGGAAGAAGGACAAGCCGCGGGAATTTTGTGCTCTCTGCGGTTTTTCTTATCGTCATTACCGTCTTTAGCCTGATCTTTTTTATTGTTGTCAAGGAAAGAATTCTAACTTCGCCTTTTTTTGAGGTGACTCATGTGAGAATAGACAGTGTCTCAGCACATGTCTCTCAAAAGGAGGTCATTGCCCTGGTGTCTTTGGTCTGCTCAGGGCAGAATCTTATAGCCCTTGATGTCAGCCGTCTTTATGAGGCTTTGCTGCGCGAGCCATGGGTTGCCGGGGTGGCAGTTTCCAAAAGGCTCCCCAATACCCTGGATGTTGCCATAATAGAGCATGAGCCTTCTGCAGTATGGAAGGAAAACGGGCTGTTTGATGCGGCTACAAGATCGGTTTTTTATCCTGATTCAAGAGGGGATTTTGCCCTGGTAAAATTAAGCGCCCCATATGATCATTTGGCAGGTACGGTATATGACAGTGCGGTGCGCTTTATGAGGATATTAAGAAAATACCGGCTGCAGATGGTACAGGTAAACATGGATGAGATGCGCTCTTATGAATTGATCCTGACAAATGGGTGCAGAATTATCTTAGGACGTGATGACATTAAGGGTAAACTGGACTTTAGGCTGGAGCGGTTTTTGCAAGCCTGCGCCCAGGGAGATGTAAGTATCGGCTCTCTTGAGTATGCTGATTTAAGATATGAAAGCGGTTTTGCCTTGAAACCCAAGGAAGAGGCTAAGCAATGAAGGCAGCAGATAAGAAGAATAATGGTTCTCAATTAAGCAGAATATCCCGCAGAAAAAGCAGCGCAGAAGATCCTATTGTCGCCATAGATATTGGAACCTATAAGATCCGCTTTATCGCAGGCACGGTGGAAAAGGATAATACCGTAAAGGTAAGCTACTATAAGGAAATCTTTTCAGCAGGCATGGTGGCAGGTTCCATTGCTGATCTTGCAGCCTTAGCAGGACAGATAACCGAGCTTGTTCACAGTTATCAAAATGATACTGGCAGGACTTGGAATTCCTGTGTTCTTGGGATTTGCGGCAGACATATCCACTCTTTTAACAGCCACGGCAATACCACTATCATGGGGGAGACGGTGTCTGTTGCCGATAAGCGCAAAGCGATAGAAAATGCCTGTACGGTTCATTATGCCGGCAATGATCAATTCCTGCACGGCATTCCCAGGGACTTTACCGTAAATGATGTTACCGGGATCATAAACCCCGTAGGACTTTCTACTCCCCGCATTGATGTCTCCGTACATCTTATTACCTGCTCACAGGATCAGGACAAGAATCTGCGCCGTCTTATCAGCACGGTTTCAGAGCAGAGCAGGGTCGAAAGGGTGGTCTTTAACGGCATTGCCGCAGCTGATGCGGTTTTGACCGAAAGTGAAAAGGAAATCGGTGTTGCCGTAATTGATTTGGGGGAAGGCTCGGTAAACGTCGCCGTCTATGACAGAAAGCAGCTTATCATTTCCTTTGGACAGCCTCACTGCGCTGATCAGATCCGTCGCGAAATGGCGCAGATGTTCGGAGTCAGCATGGAGTCTGCCGAATACTTAAAGACCAACTCCTGGGCAACTCCCAATGTGTTGGATGATGATACCAAAGCCGGGTTTTACAAGGTGCCCAATACCAATCCTTCCTCCTATGACAATGCCTATATGGTTCCCGTAAGTGCCGTGGATGTTGCCAAAATTATGGAGGACAATCTTACTGATATCTTCAGAAAAGTAAGGGATAGGATCGAGGAAAAAGTCTCTCAGGACAATGAGCTTTCAAGTTTAAATTTAGGAGCAGGCTTCGTCCTGACAGGTGGGCTTGCGCAGGTAAGAAATATTGAGGCTGTGGCCTCAAGGGCGCTTTCCATGGTCCAAGGAGGGAGTGTCAGTGTAAGAGTGGCATGCCCAAGGGGCATTGAGACTGCAGATGAAGAGCTAAGGGGTGAAATCTTAAGACCTGATAAGGCTGTGGCCATAGGATTGCTGCGCTATACAGGAAATGAGATGAACGAGATGCATGCCCTGCCTGAGGGCGGCAGTAATAAAAAGCCCGGAATATTTACCTGGTTAAGGCAGTGGTGGGGACGGGAGTTTTAAAAATCATCCTTTAATCCTGGCAAAAGCGGTAATTTAAGAGGGGACGATAAGTTCAGGTAAAGTGTTAATGTACCGCCTGCGGCAATGGTAGAGACAAGTTTGGGTTTAAAAGTGGTGCTTATTGGCAACAATTGCGGTAGATTTACATCATCTGTAAACTTTGTGTATATAATTTAGCAAGTTATCAGGATATATTTTTGACTGTTCTCATGCCTTTTTGCTATCGTATCGTTGAGAGTCAGGAACCATGGGATATATCAGGGCGAGGGCAGGTGCCGCCGGGGCAGGAACATTAAGAAGACTGTAAAAACCCTGCTAACGTTATGTCTGCCATGAGAATGTTGCCATTGCGGCTTGGTACCACAATGATGCACCTTAAAATGATTGGGCAGCAGGCATTCACTTAAGGGTATCTTAAGCTCTTTTAGGCCGGCGCGTGAAGTCTTTTGATGTCGCTGCTGCGCAAGGATAAGTCCTGCAGGCTGTCCTGTTGCAGTGGTTTAGGGTGTGATGGTTCAGGATTGTTTTTTTTTGTTGGGATCATGCTATGTCGCAAAATACCAGAGAAAATTCCCAGGTAACAGTGCCCAGGCAGACCACTGTTAAGGTTGTCGGCATCGGGGGCTGCGGCTGTAACACCGTAAACTACATCATAGAAAAAGGCCTTAAGGATGTAGAATTTATCGCTATAAATACTGATATGCAATCCCTTAATGCCAACAAAGCTCCTACCAGGATTCAGATAGGCGCGAATTTAACCAGGGGCCTGGGGGCAGGATGTGATCCCAATAAGGGACGCAAGGCCGCCGAGGAAAGCCGTGAAGAGATCAGAAAAGTCCTAAAAGATGCCGGGATGGTATTTGTAGCCGCCGGCATGGGAAACGGAACCGGAACCGGGGCGGCATCAATAGTTGCCGGGGTCGCCAGGGAACTTGGGGCAGTTACGGTGGGCGTGGTCACGAGGCCCTTTAAATTCGAAAGCTCCCTTAAGGCTGCCAATGCTGAGATAGGCATTGCCGAACTTGCCAAGCATTCTGATACCATCATCGTGGTTGACAATAACAAGGTTTTAAAATTGGGTGCCAACCTGTCCTTAAAAAAAGCCTTTGCGACCGTAAATGATGTTCTTTACCTGGCCGTAGCCGGGATCTGCGATACCATCAACCAGCATGGTTTTATCAACGTTGATTATGCTGATGTGGTCACCATGATGAGAGGCAGGGGCAGGGCCATGATTGGCATAGGCAGGGGTGAAGGGCAGACCTTTGTTGATGATGCCATAAGAGCCGCTATTCACTGTCCTTTGGTTGAAAGTATCGAGCTTTCTTCAGCCACGGGCATGATAGCAACTGCCAGGGTAAGTTATAACTTCCCCATCTCAGCGTGGGAGGATATCTGCGACAAACTGCACAGTTACACCGGTCCTGAAGCAGACTGCAAGTTCGGCCTAAGTTTTGATGAGAGTTTAAAGGATGATGAAATTATCATCACCATAATCCTGACGGGAATATCCTATGTGCAAGAGGAAGGTTCAGGGGTGTCACCTGCAGGTGACAAAGCCAAAATACCACCTTTAAGGGGGCGGCTGAATAATGAGGGCATAAAGTCCCCGCTGCCGTTACAGGATAAGACTACAGTCATGCCCCGTGCCGCAGATGCTCCTGCAGGGATTGATTAATGGATTTTGCTTTCTTTGACAGGGGCATGAAACCGCGTTTTTGGTAATTTAAGATCCAAAGTTTGAGGTTCGGCCCTGATGAGGCCTGCAAATAAGGCTTTGCCTGACCTCTTTTGCGCAATTTTTTGAGAAGGCGGCAGGATTTTTTGGAACGCTTATATTAATATAGGCGCAGTACTTGTAAAAAGTGAGTTGACTGATGAGCGATTTTAATGTTGAGTCGGTGGCAAACACCGAGCAGAATGCAGGGATCCATAAATCTAAAGGCTGTGTGATCCGCGTCCTTGGTATAGGAGGCGGCGGCGGTAATTCTTTGCAGCATATGATTAATGAAAGTATTGACGGCGTGGAGTTTATCGCCGTGAATACCGATGCTCAGGCGCTGACAAAGAATTCGGCTCTAACCAAGGTGCAGATAGGAGTCAAGCTTACCAACGGATTGGGCGCAGGATGCGATCCTAATGTCGGGCGCAAGGCTGCAGAAGAGAGCAGGGAAGACATGAAAAAACTGCTGCAGGGATCTGACATGGTTTTCATTACCGCAGGAATGGGCGGTGGTACCGGAACTGGGGCTGCTCCTGTTATTGCGGAAATAGCTAAGGAAACTGGGGCCTTGACGGTTGCAGTGGTTACCAAGCCCTTTAAATTTGAGGGTAAGCGTCATTTGATTAATGCCGAAGCCGGCATTTCAGAGCTCTCTAAGCATGTTGATTCGCTTATTATCATAGATAACAACAAGTTATTAAATAATCTTGGGGCTCATATCTCAATTTTAAACGCCTTCAACGAAGCAAATGACGTTCTTTTAAATGCCGTAAAGGGAATTACCGACTCCATCACCACCACAGGATTTATGAATCTTGATTTTGCCGATGTGCAAACGGTGATGAGGGGCAGGGGTCATGCCATGATAGGAAATGGCGTAGGCCAGGGCGCGAACTTTGTTGAGGATGCCGTACAGCATGCCATTCACTCGCCTCTTATCGAGCAGGTGGATATTTCCTCAGCCTCGGGGCTTTTGGTCAATGTTAAGGTTAATCCGAACTTCCCGATTACCAAGTGGCAGGACATTTGTAACGAGATTCAGTCCTATGCCGATGATGATGCCGACTGCAAGTTTGGTATGAGCTTTGATGACAGTCTGCCTGAGGATCAAATTGCAATTACCATTTTGATTACCGGCATTTCTGGCACCGACATCCCAGGAGGCGAGAGCCCCTCAGTGGTTGCCGGCAGAAATCGCAATTCCGCCCGCCGCGACCGGATGATGCAAAATCCTCAGCAGTCAGGGGGATTGTACGGCATGGCTCAGCGTGATATTTCAGGACGCAGCAAGGACAGCTCCTTCAGGGAGGCCCCCACTCCCATGAGTCAAAGCAGACCGATATTTAGCAGTGCAACCCAGGGACTTACGGCAAATTCCGATGATAAGGAAGGCTCAGATGCTCCCAATCCGGTGCAGATAAATGATCCGGCGTCAAATTTAAGCGCCAGAGATGATTCCACCCTGTGGGAAGTGCCGCCTATTTTAAGGAGCAAAGGGGAGTAGCCATAAGGCACTTCACTTAAAGTAAATCGAAAAAGCCGCAGGGGCTTTAAGTTTTCTTATAGCTTATTCTTTGATTATGTCAGGGCAGGGACGGCAGATACCTGCTTTTTGGCAGGTTTTGACGGGACTTTAACTTACGCAATCAAGAAATCTCGCAAAACTTCAATATACTGAT
>CAYNSI010000006.1:0-25274 GCA_964399665.1 uncultured Enterobacterales bacterium
TCTAATAAGATCTGCTGCCAAAATCTCAGGCAAATTAGCGGTTGTGAGCTTAATCACTGTTCGAATCGTAAGCCGTATTAAGGATCCTCCAGCCTTGGGAGGGTATGGTAAAGATCCGTAAAGTACGGGGGCTGAAAATCTGCCAAAGGCAGCATCTGATACCACAATCTTGTGATCTAGATCATTTTTTATTAAAAAACCTAAAAATAACTGTAAATAAATCTACGAAAGTGACGTTATTAGGTTAACAGGCGGTATGGTATTCGGCATTGTCCGGTTTCAATTTAGGAGAGAAATAAAGATTTTGCTTTATCGGGGGGTCACTTTATGAATGTTACCAGCACGAATGACAAAGTGACTTTTGATACGTCACAACTGCAGGCACTGTCAAATGTCAGCGTCTCTGAGGAGTATGAGACTGCCTCAGGAAGCAACAATCTTTCTTCGGCACAGACTGTTGAAGCTGCAAAAGACAGCTCAGGAATTGCGCAGTACCTTAATCA
Source organism: uncultured Enterobacterales bacterium (assembly GCA_964399665.1). Classification (GTDB taxonomy): domain Bacteria; phylum Pseudomonadota; class Gammaproteobacteria; order Enterobacterales; family Succinivibrionaceae; genus Avisuccinivibrio_A. Next base: position 504 of record CAYNSI010000006.1, read on the forward strand.
GGCTAATGCACAAGAAGAATCTTCAGCTTTTGAGGAAGAGTCTCTCGAGGATACTGCCCAAATGGCTACCGAGCTTGTTTCACAGCTTACTTCCAAGGATATTGCTTTGTCCTTTTCAGTTGATAAGGACATTAACAAAACTCTTATTTCCGTGACCGACAGGGCAACTGAAAGCATTATAAGGCAGATCCCTTCTGAGGAATTTGTCAAAGTAGTCAAGAGTATGCAGAAATTACGGGAGGAAGCTCCGGTTGCAGTTGAGATCAATTCAGCAGCTGCCGAGCGTCCTGAACTTAAAGGGCTGCTTTTTGATAACGATGCTTGAGCATATTGTTCTCTCATTAAAAAAGCGCCTGCAGGCGCTTTTTTAATGTCAAAGCCCGTGGCATAATTTCAACCTGGGTGTTAAGTTCGGTTCCCCACGACTGAACCCTGGAGAGTAAGACCATGTACGGACGCAACCTTAAAGCTTATCAAAGGACCAATCTTGAGGCAGAATTATCTGTTGCAAGTCCGCACCGCGTCGTACAAATGATGTTTGAAGGGCTGCTCGAGCGCCTGGCTCAGGCAAAAGGTGCCATCGAGCGTAAGGATTATGAATACAAGTCAGACAGATTGTCCAAGGCGGTGGGGATCATCAACGGCCTGCAGATGTCACTTGATCCCTCCTACAATAAAGAGCTGGGGGAGCGTCTTTCCAGTCTTTACGAATATATGAAAGAGCGATTGAATGAGGCTGCCGTGAAAATGGACCCTGACCCCATAAATGAGGTAATTTCCCTGGTAAACCCCATTAAAAAAGCCTGGGATCAAATTCCGCAGGAAGATAAAGACCAGATGAACCAGATCCTTGAGAATAAGCGCTCTCAGGAGGATGGCGGCGCCTGAACTCCTCACAGCCTGAACATGTTTTTACATATGGATTTGGTAAAGTTAGCCCTGAAATAAAATCCCCTTGGTCTGGTAAGTCCTGTTTCCCCGCTTTCATTGATATAGGGCACCAGTTCCCTGCCTGAAGCCCCCTTTGGGCGCACCTGCACAATAGTGCCCATCCGGGCGTTAAGCTCATGGGCTCTTCCCAAACTTATCTGCTCCATCACCTCTTCATAATCGTCCCTAATAACACTTAAAGTCTTTGCATCAGGCTTGAAAAGATAATAAGCCAAAATGCGCCTTTGCGGTTTTGCAATTGCTTTGGAGCCTTCTATGGCAACAAACAGGATCAGGGAAATTTTTTTATAAAGGAGACTTTCAAAAAAGTTGTTAAGGGGTCTTTTCCCAAGGTTTAAATGGCAGATAAAGGTAGATTCCAGCGGCATACGCCTTTCATCTACCGGGATGGTTTTAAGCTCTATTAAAAGATTGGGAAAATCCGGGATGGGAAGCTTTCTGGCATCAGCCCCCAAGGCAATTTCCAAAAGCTCTCCGTTAAACCCCTTGGCATTCTTTAAATTTGCAGGCAGGGGCACCTCAAGTTCACGGGCAAGCTCTGCTATGCTTTTACCTACAATGTTATCCAGGCGCTCTTTAAGCTCCAAAAGGGATTTTGGGGCAGGGATTTTTCGCATAATCTTTGTTTCTGCATCAGGTTAAGAGGGAAGCAGCAACAGCGATCTTTGAATCAGGCTGCAACAGCACTTCTTAGGACACCAGGCTATGATACCGCAGAAAGTATCAAATTGCCGCCTGTTGGAGGGGCTTTAGGTCCAAAAGCCTTTTAAATTGGAGCACAAAAAGTTCCTTAACAAGAGCACTTAAGTCCCAAAAGGCGGGGTTGTCAGGCTTAAATGAGCCTGCCAAGGTAAGCTGCTTTGGGATCTTTTTGGGAATTTTTTTATTAACGTATTGGGGGCTTTAGTGCCTTCGTGCGATAATCATGGGAATTGGAAATAGTTTCCATAGTAAGCAGTTAAAGGATCTTGGCAGTGATTGATAGTGACGGGTACAGGCCCAGTGTTGGAATAGTCATAAGCAATCGCCAGGGTCAGGTATTGTGGGCCAGGCGCATCCGCCAGAACTCATGGCAGTTCCCCCAGGGCGGAGTAAACAGCAGCGAAAAAGTACAGGATGCCATGTACCGTGAGCTCTATGAAGAATTGGGCCTGGTACCTGAGGATGTAAAAATTTTGGCAACCTCAAGAACTTGGTATCGTTATTGCCTTCCCAAACGGATGATCAGGTATCAGGATGATCCTGTCTGCCTTGGGCAGAAACAGAAGTGGTTTTTGTTATCCCTCCAGGGCAGGGGCCAGTCAGATATTAAATTAAATCGCCAGAGCCATCCTGAGTTTGATGATTGGCGCTGGGTTTCCTATTGGTATCCGGTAAGACAGGTGGTAGCTTTTAAGCGGGATGTTTACCGCCGTGTACTGACGGAATTTGCACCTACTGCCCTGTTCGGCAGAAAAGATAAATACGCCGGGATAAAAAGGAGCTCTTAGCGAGGAGAGAGTGATGGACGAAAGACATAGTAAACTTTTGCTCGCCCTGCGCCAGATCACCGAGGAAGTTTCAAAGCAGGAGAATGTTGAAGAGGTTCTGAAAGTCCTGGTCAGGCGTATCAGGGAAGCCACTTTGGCAGACTGCTGCTCGCTGTATCTTTATGAATCCCTGCGTGACAGATTTAGACTAAGAGCAACTGACGGTCTGTCGCCTGAGGCTGTAGGTAAGGCAGTTTTACAAAACGGCGAAGGCCTTGTCGGGGTTGTAGGAAAGACCCGTAAGCTTCTGGATCTTGCCGATGCCCCCTCCCACCCGGGCTTTAAATATCTGCCTGATGTAGGCGAGGATGAGTATATGTCCTTTTTGGGGGTGCCTGTCTTAAATCAGGGGGATCTTTTAGGGGTTCTGGTTATTCAAAGCACGGACAAAAAACAGTTCGGCCCCATAGAAGAGTCATTTATGGTGACCTTGGCCGCCCAAATTGCAGGAATTATTGCAGTTACCAGAAATGAGGGGGATGACGATAAGAATATCAAGAGGATCAGGGGAGTAAGCGGCACCGGAGGGATGGCAATAGCAAGGGCTTTGGTCTGGCAGCCGTGGATTTCCATTGATCAGGTAAAGGTAATGCATTCTGAAGATCCTGACATGCAGCTTGAGCTTTTTCATCAAACTATGTTCCAGCTGCAAGTTGAGATGGACAGGGCTGCTTTGAAGATGGAGGAAAGCGACAACTCAAAGGCAGTTTTCGGGTACATGTCAGGATACGGCAGGCTGCTTGATGATGTTTCCTTTCAGGATGAAGTTGACGAAGTGATCTCTTCACGCTCAGTGCTTGCTTCATCAGCTATCAAGATTGTTATTGAAGATCGTCTTAAAAAGGCCGTGGAGGCCGATGACAACGATCTGTATGCGGATATCAGGGATTTTGCCCAGGTATTAATTTCACGGCTGGTGCATGCTTCAGCACGTGAGTTTGAACTTAATGAAAAGGTTATTTTGGTGATGGACTCTCTGCCGGCTGCCATGTTGGCAGAACTGCCCAGGGACAAAATTGCAGGCTTTGTGGCAGTGTCCAACACCACTTCCTCACATGCCTCAATATTAGCCCGAGATCTGGCAATTCCGTCGGTAGAGGGGGTCGACATTGATCTTTCAGCAGTAGACGGCAGGACTCTTATTATTGACGGCAGGAATGCTGAGGTGCTTATCGATCCGCCCTTGTCGATCATCGATGAGTATAGGGAGCTTATTTCTCAGCATCAGGAGCAGAAAGATCTCTTTTTCAGGGAAATAGCAGAGGAGCCGGTCACTATTGATCGCAAACGTATCACTGTGCAGCTTAATGCCGGACTTAACAGTGATCAGGATGAAAGTGGTCTTAAAAATATTACTGACGGGATTGGTCTTTTCCGCTCAGAAGTGGCCTTCATGCTGACCCAGACTTTTCCCACCTCAAAGCAGCAGGAACAATGGTATGGCGATCTTTTGGGAAAATTTGCCCCTAAAACTGTCTGTATCCGAACTTTGGATATAGGCTCGGACAAGATGCTGCCTTACCTTCCCATAAAAGAGGTAAATCCTGCCTTCGGCTGGCGGGGGGTCAGGGTTACCATAGATCAACCCCAGATCCTGATGACCCAGCTTAAAGCTATGCTGCTTGCCCATCAAAAGTACGGCAATCTGGAAATTATGGTCCCCATGGTGTCGCGTATTGATGAGATACAGTTTATGAAGAAGGCGCTGTATCAGGCTGCAGCCGAAATTGAGGAGCGCTCCGGGGATAAGATAAAGATCCCAGGCTTTGGCATCATGCTTGAGGTGCCTGCGGCAGTATACTTTTTGGAAGATTTTATTGATGAGGTGGATTTTCTTTCCATAGGATCCAATGACCTTATTCAATATCTTTTGGCAGTTGACAGATCCAATCCTAGGGTATCGCGTTTTTATGATCCCTTCCATCCAGCCGTGGTAAGGTGTTTATCCTATCTTCTTAAGACATCAGCAAAGCATCACAAGAGGATTAATGTCTGCGGTGAACTTGCAGGAGAGCCTTTAGGCTGCCTCTTGCTGCTGTCATTAGGTTACACCAACTTATCAATGAATTATTCTGAAATTGCGCGTATCAAATACATGATAAGACATGTTGCCTTAGATGAGCTTTTAATTGCAGGACAGGAAGCTTTGAAGCTTACCGACTGCACCAAGATCAGGGCTCTTTACGAAAAAGTGGTGGAAAGAAGCGGTCTTGGCAGGGTAGTTTCCATTGCTGAAAATCTGCATCAGGCCTACAGCCTTGGAATATCAGAAAGTTTGGACAATCATTTAACAAAAAGCAAAGGGGCATAAAGTGAGAGTCTATTTGGATCTTATGAAGGAGATCCTGGAAAAGGGCGAAGATCGTAAAGATCGCACGGGTGTTGGTACCAGATCTATTTTCGGAACCCAGATGCGCTTTGATTTAAGCGAGGGTTTCCCTCTGTTGACCACTAAAAAAGTACATCTAAAATCAATTATTTATGAGCTTTTGTGGTTTTTGCGGGGAGATACTAACATTAAATATTTGCACGATCATAATGTCACCATATGGGATGAGTGGGCAGATGTTAATGGGGATTTGGGGCCCGTTTACGGGCATCAGTGGCGTCACTGGCGCTGCCCTGACGGCAGAAGTCTTGATCAGATACAAAATGCCGTTGACACCATAAAGCACAATCCTTCTTCAAGAAGAATCATTGTCACTGCCTGGAATCCTGCCGATGTTGACAATATGGTCCTGCCGCCGTGTCATGCCCTGTTTCAGTTTTATACCGCGGGAAATAAGCTTTCCTGCCAGCTTTATCAAAGATCCTGTGACTTTTTTTTGGGAGTTCCCTTTAACATAGCCTCTTATGCGCTTTTGACCATGATGATGGCCAAAGAATGTGATCTTGTCCCGGGAAGCTTTGTCTGGACGGGAGGAGATACCCATCTTTACTTAAATCATTTTGAACAGGCAAAAGAGCAGCTGTCACGCACCCCAAGGGCCCTTCCTGTTATGAAAATAAGGCGCAAAGCCCCCAGCATCTTTGACTACGAGTATGAAGACTTTGAGTTAGAAGGCTATGACCCCCATCCTGCCATCAAGGCTCCTGTTGCAGTCTAGGAGGCGAAGATGACGGAAATTAACTGGGGCAGAATAAAATGGCAGAGCAGAAGGGGGATGCGGGAGCTGGATTTGATGCTGCTGCCTTTTGTAGAGCATGATCTGCCCAATTTAGATCAAAGATACATTGAAGATTATCTGGATCTTCTTGAAGCTTCCGACTTAGAGCTGTTTCGCTGGCTTCACGGCAGGGAAGAGCCTAATAGTCAAAAAAGAAGAGAGCTTGTTGCCCTTATTATCAAAAAGCATGAAAACCGCAGGGGCACAGAGGGTGTGTAATGGAGTTTGCCGACTTTAGCCTTAAAGAGCCTCTTTACCAAAATATTCAAAATCAAGGCTGGCTTAATCCAACTCATATTCAAGATCTCGTGATCCCTGCAGCAATAGCAGGTTCTGATATTTTAGGGGGCGCCCCTACGGGAACCGGCAAAAGCGCTGCTTTTTTAATCCCCATTATTAATGCCCTGTTAAAAACCCCGGGGCACAGAGGGAAGATGTTCGCTCTTGTTTTGGAGCCGACAAGAGAACTTTGCATGCAGGTAAAACAGGCAGCAGAAGATCTTTGCAAAGACACTGACATCAAAGTTGCCGCGATAACCGGGGGGCAGTCACGGGAAGAGCAGAAAAATTCTTCTTCTGAGATTGTAATAGCAACTCCCGGCCGTCTTGGTGAAGCTTTGAAAAAAGAGTGGCTCAATCCAGGTTCTGTTGAGATTTTAGTCATTGATGAAGCCGACAGAATGCTCGATTTGGGCTTTTTTGATGAAGTAGTCAGAATTTGCAGTAAGGTTCGCAACCGCCGCCAGACCATGCTCTTTTCTGCCACCCTGGAGGGCAGAGGGGTGCAGGATTTTGCTGATTTTGTGCTCAATGAGCCCCTGGTGGTGCGTATAGGCAGCGGGGATGAGGGTGACGTTAAACTGCCAGATCTTTTAAGATGCCGTGCCTATTATGCGGACAATGCCGAGAAGAAGATTGAGGTTTTGGTCCATCTTTTAACTACCGCAAAGACCCGCGCCCTTATTTTTGTCCGCACTAAAGACAGGGTGCAGTTTGTCGGTGCCAGGCTTAAGAGGGCAGGATTTTCCTGTGCCATGCTGCAAGGAGATCTTGGACAAAGCGACAGAACAGCATCCTTAAATAAATTCAGAACTAAGGCATGTGATCTTCTTGTGGCAACCGATGTTGCCGCAAGAGGCCTTGATATTCCAGAGGTTGCCTGTGTCTATAATTTTGATCTTCCAAGGGGGCCTGTTACCTTTGTACACAGGGCAGGGCGTACTGCAAGGGCAGGAGATAAGGGAGTTGTAGTATCCTTTGTAGAGAAAAATGAAATTGTGCTTTTGGAAAAAATTGAGCGCTATACCAAAAGGCAGATGGAAAGAAGACAGGTAAAAGGGCTGACAGGGGAATTCCCCGAAGCTGTTGAGATAAAAACTTTTTCTAAAAATAAGCTTACGAAAAAATCCCGTGCAAAGGCACAAGAAGATCTTAAAAATGAGAAAAAAAACAGCAGGAAGGATAAAAAGCGGCATCGGATCATTAAAAATAAGGGTAAACCTGATTTTGCAGCCAAAAGAGCTAAAAAAGCCCTGATGATGGACAAAAAGGCGCAAAATGAGGTTAAATCATAAGAATGTGGGAAGATGAGCACCTTCGAAGATAAACTAAGGAGCAGACCATGGGCGGGACTATATTGCGCAATGTAAGGTTGCATCTTACCTCGGTTGAATTTCAGGGGTCTGATTCAATTGCTATTCAAAATCACCGCATCATTCCTGTTAATCCGGCACTGTTTGAGGATGGTAATAGTGAGGAAATAGATTTAAACGGTCTTCACGTGGCACCTGCCCTTATTGATCTTCTGGTAAACGGCTGTGCCGGAGTAACTTTCGGATCTGAGCCCAGTGATGAAAACCTGGAGAAGATGCGCCGCTACCTTACCCAGAAGGGGACTTTGACCTTTGTGCCTACCATAGTGTCAGGACCCCGTGAGACCATGACCCGAGCCCTGCAGGCTGTTGCCGATTTCAGGGATAAGCACCCGGGGGTCTGCCCCGGCATCCACTTGGAAGGCCCTTTTATAAATTCAGAGCGCAAGGGCTTTCACCCCCCAGGCTATATCCGCCAAATCACAGATGCAGATATTGCCTACTTAAGGGAGTACAAGGATGCAATTGCCTACATGACCATAGCCCCTGAGGTAGTCCGCGGCAAGCATCTTATAGATCTTGTGGCAATGGGCATCAAGCTTTCCATGTCCCACACCAATGCTCCTTATGTAGACTGTGTCACTGCCATGCGATCAGGGGTCACCAATGTCACCCATATTTTCAACGGCATGCGAAACATGACCGGAAGGGAGCCGGGGCTGATCGGGGCGGCAATGAATATTGAGGGAGTCACCGCCGGAGTTATTGCCGACGGCCGCCATGTGCATCCTGCCATCATTCGCATGGTGCATGAAATAATGGGCGACAGGCTTTACATAGTTTCAGATTCCCAGGCAGCAGCCGGAGCTTTGGATATTAGCAGTTCCTTTACGGTTGCAGGAACGGAGATTTTTGTAGATCAGACAAGAGGTCTTATCGATGCTAAGGGGGCTCTTGCTGGTTCCAATTTATGCCTTATGGACTGTGTGAAATTTCTGGTGCGCTCCTGTAATTTCTCCGTTGATGAAGCATTGGCGGCGGCATCAACGATTCCTGCAAAAGTGTTGGGCATTGATCACGAATACGGCAAGATTGAAGGCGGCTTCATGGCAGATTTAATTATCTTTGATGATGATTTTAGGATCCGCTATGTGGTTCAAAATGGTTTTATGAAGAGTTCAGCAGAGCTTTTGTGATGGCTATTAAGGAAAATTTACTTGATCGCATCAGTGCCGGGGAAAGCAGTTTATCCCGTGCCGAGCGTAAGGTAGCCCAGGCTGTCCTGGCAAGGCCTGCCGATGTGGTAGGAGAAAATATTGCCACCCTGGCAAAAAAAGCTGATGTCAGCGAGCCTACCGTATACCGTTTTTGTAAGTCCTTCGGTTTTGACGGCTTCCCGTCCTTTAAAACAGCCCTGTCAATCTGCCTGTCTCATGAGGCAGTAAGGACGGTACAAAAGGTTTCAACAGGAGACAGTGTCACTGATGTGGCGTCCTTTGTTTTGGACGGCACCATAAGTATCTTAACTGCCCTCTCGCGCAATCTGGATCTTGCAGTTATTGCCAGGGCAATAGATCTGCTGTCTGCTGCAAGGCGTACCTTGGTGGCAGCTCCTGGTCTTAATATGACGGCAGCCCTTGATTTAAAGCTTCGATTAATGCGTCTTGGGCTGTCCTGCGAGATCTATGACAGCGAGGAGCAGATGGCTGTGGCGGCAGCTTCAATGCACAACGGGGATTTGTTAATTGCAATTGATGCTATAGGCAGCTCCCGGGGGGCATTAAATGCCGTGGCAGCTGCCCAAAAATCACAGGCTTCTGTCATTACTTTGGCCCCTGAAGGAAGCGATCTTGCCCTAAGTGCTCCCTTAAACCTGAAAACAGCAGCTTCAGATGACTTTTTCAATGATGATTTGTTATTGTCTTTAGCATCACTTCAGGCTTTGCTGCAGATAGTGGTGGCAGGGGTGATGCTAAGAAGAAGGGACAGCATTGCCGAGGTCAGGGAAAAGATAGCACAAGAACTTCGCAGACTTTATCAAAAGGATGAAGGATCCAGGGTAGCAGCAGATATCACTGACCGGCAGCCTGAGGCTTTGGATCCTACCAAACCTATAGCATCGGTACGCTTTGATTTTTAAAAAAGGCCTGCCTTCTTGAGGCTTTTTTAATTGCCTAACACTGATATTTTGGCAGCTTGATAGGTAAAGTCTTTTTAAGGGTTTGGTACCAAGGAAATGACAGAATTTGAAATTATTTCCAGGCTGTTTACCTGGAAGATGCAGCGCGGTTTGACCCAGGAGGTCCTGTTATCCTCAGGCGATGACTGTGCTGTGGTAAATCCGCAGCAGATCAATGGATCTCTTGCCATCACCACCGACACCCTGGTTGAGGGAGTACACTTTTTTAAAAATCCCAATCCTGCACTGCTTGCCCATAAAATTTTATTGGTAAATCTTTCTGATCTTGCCGCCATGGGTGCTGTGCCGTCTTTTATTACGCTCTCCCTGGTTCTTGATGACCGCCATGCTAAAGATGATTTTCTGATCCCCTTTGCAAAAGAGTTAAAAAAAGCCTGCAAAAAATACCGGATCTCTTTGGTGGGAGGTAACCTTTCAGGCGGCGGGGAGTTTAGTGCCACAGTAACTGCGTTCGGGCATTGTGTAAGGCCCCTTACCAGAAGTGCCGCCTGCAAAGGAGATCTTATTGCAGTAACAGGCTCCCTGGGAGCTTCAGGCTTATATGTTGAAGAAGGTTATGGGAGGATCAAGGTTCCTAAACAGTACCACAAATCTCTTGAGAGATCTTTTTTCAAGCCGCCGTTGAGGACATCCTTTGCAGCAATGGCTTCACCATTGTTACATGCTGCCATAGACATTTCAGACGGAGTTATAGGAGATTTGGGCCATATTCTTAAGGCAGGGAAAAAAGGTGCGGTGCTGTTTGCAGATAAGCTGCCTTTAGGGTATCCAATACACAAGCTTAAGCTTGGAAGGGAAAAGGAGATTGAGCTTGCCTTATTTGGCGGCGGTGATTATGAGCTGCTTTTTACCTTTGATAAAAACAATTTAGATAAGTTACAGCATGTAGCTTGTCAGTGCCGCACGCCCTTTACCGTAATAGGCAGTATTAACGGCAGGGCAGGATCTTTGCAGGTTGTGGATGATAACAACCTGGAAATAAAGTTAAAGGGCCTTGCTTTTGATCACTTCCTTAAGGAAGAAACTTGACACTCCCCATGCCTAAAGGCGGGGGATTCTCGCTTCTCCCACCACAGCCCCCTGTTTTTTGCTTCAGAAGGTCTTACACGATGTCGACGAGCGTAGATTTGGGTCTGTCCTACCCTATGTAGAGAATTATACATCATACCGATATCTAACGCAAGCAAAAACATGTCCCGCTTGCGCGAGAGCGGCTTATATCCCCATTGCTGAAGCGAGGGGGTTTACGCCGCAATTGATGAATACGCGGGTAAGAGGGGGCGAAAACAGAACCTTAAGGCGCGGTATAAAGTTCTTAAAGACTAAATTTTACGGTGTTGCGATAAGGCCGTAGGGCCAGGTGTTTATTCCTCCGAAGTTTAAAACGTATTTGTAGCCGTTTCTTACCAAGATCTGCCCTGCGGTAACGGCTCTTCTTCCGGTACGACAATACAGCAGCAGGGGTGTTTCTTTATTGGGAATTACAGATAAATCTTGGCCTTCATGCATGGTTTCAACAGGAATGTTCACAGCCCCTATGATATGTCCTGCATCATATTCTTCCACGGTTCTTACATCGATAATAATGCCTTTGTTAAGCTCAATAAGAGCATTGGCAATGTGCTGTGAAACCTCTGAGTAACCTTCGGGAATCGTATACTCTGCAATAACTTCTTCAGGGGCAGTAGTGCCCAATGACGGAAACATAATTGAAAATCCTGTTAAAAAAATAAGGTGCTTTAGCATCATGTTAGTATTGGTGCTTTTTCTTTGATTTTGTCTATGATATTCGTCGTGCTAAAGCCTGCAGTAAGAGGAAGGGTTATGACCTGACCTCCTGATGCAAGAACTTCTTTATGTCCTGCAATCTGCTCTACGGTATAGTCCCCGCCTTTGACCAAAACATGAGGCAGCACTTTGGCAATAAGTCTTTGCGGGGTATCCTCATCAAAGGGCACCACAAAATCAACACATTCTAAGGCACTTAAAACTGCCAGGCGCCCTTCAAGGGGCACAACAGGCCTGTCTGATCCTTTAAGTCTTTTTACTGATCTGTCAGAGTTCACTGCCACGATGAGGTAGTCACCTAAGGTGCGGGCGCTTTTTAGGTAATCGATATGGCCCTTGTGAAGAATATCAAAGCAGCCGTTGGTCATTACGATACGTCTGCCTTTGGCCTTCAGTCTTGCCGTTATTCCTGTAAGCTCATCTTCTGATACGATACCGCGCTTTACTTCCCTGATACCTACAATACTTTCAGTAAGCTCCTCCAAAGTAACAGCAGAAGAACCAAGCCTTCCGACCACTATTCCTGCGGCTCTGTTGGCAAGTTCACAGGAGGTAACCAAATCGCGTCCTGCAGCCAGGGCAGCTGCCAAGGTTGCAATTACGGTATCTCCGGCACCTGTGACATCATAGACTTCACGAGCGCGGGCGGGAAGATGTACGGGATTTTGATTGGGTCTTATAAGGCTCATGCCCTGTTCTGATCTGGTAACAAGCAGGGCCTTAAGCTTAAAATCAGAGATCATCTTAAGAGCCTTTTTAACCAGATCTTCTTCATCCTTGACCTTACCTGCCACTGCTTCAAATTCAGACATGTTGGGAGTGAGAATAAAGGCATTGCTATAGCGCTCAAAATCGGTTCCTTTAGGATCTATTAACACAGGAATGTCTGCATCATTGGCAGTTTTTATCATGGACTGAATTGAAGATAAGGCGCCTTTGCCATAATCGGAGCAGACAACTGCCCTGCACTCTTCAAGGGCCTGCCTTAAAGCCTGCATCATGCGTCCTTTATCCACGTTATGGAAGCCTTCTTCAAAATCAAGGCGCATCAGTTGTTGATTGCGGCTTAGGACTCTTAGTTTGGTTATGGTCGGAAGGTTGTCTGCAGTAATAAAATTAGTGTCTACCTTATAATTTTTGACCAGTTTTTCAAGCTTAAGCGCTGCTTCATCAGCACCTACTATGCCCACCAGCATACAGGGAGCCCCTAAGGAGGCAACATTAATTGCGACATTGGCAGCGCCTCCTGCCCTGTCTTCATGATTGGTGATCCTGACAATGGGAACCGGAGCTTCAGGGGAGATCCTGCTGCTGGGGCCTGACCAGTAGCGATCCAACATGACATCTCCTACTACTGCTACCTTGGCGTTAAAGTCGGGGATGTTTTGAATGCTCATTTGTAGGCTCCTGTTCTTGGTTCTTTATTATCCTGATGACAGGATTTTATCTCAATTTCGCCTGTAAGCGCAGACCTTCTGCGGCAGGATCTTATGGTTAGTGCCGTAAAAGCTATTAAAGATTAAGCCTTTAAAATGACGTGAGTAAGATTCCTTCAAACGGCAAATTCTGTCGACCACAGATTTTTTTAAGGTTCATAAATTCAGGCAGGAGGCTGTATCAAATGTGCTAAATTAAAGGTCTTGTGGTAAATTGTCACAGTTTTAGTACCACTATGGATTAAGCAATGTCCCATGCTCTTAATGTCAAGCTGGAATCTGCGGCAGTGTCGCTGCGCTATGTGTTCATGGCAGCCTCGTTTGCGGTATTTTTCGGCTACCATTTAGGGATGATGTATTTTAATAACAGCTTTTTGACAATCTACTATCTTGCAGGCCTGGGAAATCTTGAGGTAATTTTCGGCACCTCATCTTTAGGCATGCTTTTGGGGGTTTTTATTGGAGGATATCTTGCCTACGGCTCCGGAAGAAAAACCAGCATAGTAAGTAGTGCTGCCTTAGGCACCATGGCCATTACGGCATCATTTTTCGCTCCAAATCTTTCCCTGATGCTGTGCATCCAGTTTGTAATAGGTTTTTCCTACGGATTGTTTCAGTTATCCACAGCCTTATATGCCGTAGAAATTACCCTGCCGGGAAACCGGGGTCTTGCCGCCTCATCAATATATGCGGCCACTTTTTTGGGGGCTCTTATTGCAATTTTTGTAAAAGCCAATCCTGCTTCAGATGAAAACTTTCTTATTCTGCTGTTCTTTTGGCTGTTCAACTTTGTGATGATGGTGCTGGTTGTTATCAAGCTTCCTGAAAGCCCGCGCTATCTTGCCGTATCAGGGATGCCGGACTCGGCCCTGCCGATTCTGTTCAGGCTCAGGCTGGATATGGGGCTGGCCGCCAGGGAGCTGGCGGGCATTAATGAGTGCTGCCGTCAGCAGGGGCGCGGATCAGTACTTTTTTTGCAAAATTCCAATTTCAGGCGTCTTATCTGGTTTCTTTTGGCCGTCACTCTATTAATGAATTTCAGCGGCTTTTTTATCATCCCTAGTTCCCTAATGGATTTGGTATATGCCTCTGAACATGATTTAAGTTTTGACTATTATGAGTATTCCAGCGGGCTGCGGCGTGCGGGGATCATCGTAGGCCTTGCCGGGATTATTATTGCAGCCCTTTCATTGGACCGTTTTGGAAGAAGGGCCACTATTATTTTGGGACTTGCAATAGCAGCCTTGTCACTGTTGATGCTATGGATAGGTTTATTGTCGTGGTCAGGCTTCCCAATCATCATAGTGTCTGTCTTTATACTGTTTTTTATCTTCGCAGTCTCGCTGATTTACCCGTCGCTGGTCTGTGTCATGGCCCCTGAGCTCATGCCCACCAGGGCCAGGGAATTTGGAGTTGCAATTATCTTTAGTTTCAATATCATAATCAATTTAGGCTGTCAGCAGTTCTTTGTGACTCTGATAAATGCCATTGAGTTTAGCAGCTTTTTTATATTATGCCTGCTTAGCTGCCTGGTGCTGCTTGTCTGGGCCTTTCTGACCATCCCCGACTCTGCCAATTCTTCATTAGAAAGCATCGAGTCCCGTCTTCTGGCAGGCAAAAAGATATCAGAGCTTGGAATGCGCCGGGGTCTGTAAAATAGAGTCTTACTAAATTTTAAAATTATCTATTTGTTTTTAATATGTTTACACTGGAAAGTGTCAAAAGTTAAGAGCTAAAATCCAAACCTGCAGATGCCGGGAGAATAAGAGGGATCATCAGAGCAGCTTATGCGGCTGATACTTAGAATTGAAAAATTCCTGAACAACCGGCCTGATGATTCCTAAAACCTTACGGTATTGAGCATTTTCAGACAAGTGCAGCCTGATGCAGCTTATACCCTGGATGATATTCCAAAGGTACAGAGATAATCTTCTCAATTAGCGCAGATCAAAGTTACACCACCGTTTTCAAGACGATGCCTGATACTCTCGTCAGGTTCTATGTCAGTGACAAAATAGTCTGCATCCTCTATGGCCCCAAGCCTGACCGAGGCTGTGGCAGTAAACTTAGTATGATCGCAGGCTATTATGGTGTTTTGCGCGTTTTGCATCATTACTCTTGCAGCCTCTACTTCCCCTATATTGTAGTCAAGCAGGGTGCCATCGTGTGCAATTGCCCCAACACTTGTGATGGTAAAGTCTGGGCGGAAATATTTTAGTTCGGCATTAGTCTGTGGTCCGCCAATCCCCCCATTATTAGAAGAGATTATTCCTGATGGTACGAGAACCTTGTTGCGGCCAGAGCGATAGAGTATAGCTGCTACCCGAAGGGAGTTTGTAATTACAAAAAGACCATTACGCTGATTTAAGGCTGCTGCTATTTTCTCTACAGTAGTGCCGATAGTAATAAAGACACACGACCCGTCGGGCACAAGCTCAGCCACCTTATTGGCAATGGCTTCTTTCTCAGGAATCATGGTCACTTCTCTAATCTCAATCTCTTTGTTGACCACAAATCCCTGAGAATTAGGTCCTCTTTGCACAGTCAAGCGGGAGGCGCCGCCATGGAAGCGGCTTAATAAATGCATTTTCTCCAGTTTTTGGAGATCCCGCCTGATGGTTTGCTCTGAGACCCCAAGAGTTGTCGTCATCTCGCCTACAGTAAGATGCCCCTTAAGATCCAAAAGTTTGAGGATTTCATTATGACGAGGAACATTTGATTGCTGTAAGGGAGATGATTCAGTCATTGGCAATTTAGTGCTCTTTACAAAACTTTTCAACTTCGGCACAAGTGGGGATCCCGCTTCTGCCTCCTGGTTTAGTGCATTTTAGTGCAGCAGTTGCTGCCGCAAATCTTAAGCCCTCTGTTATACCAAGCTTATTACACAGTGCAAAAGCAAATGCTCCGTGAAAGACGTCTCCTGCACCAGTAGTATCAACTACATTTACCTTAAAGCTCGGATTTGTGACAATTTTACCACAATCAAAAAACGAGTAGCCCTGATCTCCTAAGGTAACATAGACGTTGCCATCAGTTTTACTTGCAGCATATTCCAGTGCTTTTTCAATATCGCTCATGCCCGAAAACTTTTCAAGACCGGGTTTTGAGAATACTGCATGGGTGCAAAGGGCTACAAGATCATCAATTGGTTGTGGGGTTGTATCAGCATCAAGCATGGTGGGCACCCCCGCTTGTTTTGCAAGTCTAAAAGCTGTAAGTGCACCTTCCTGCCATCTTACATCGGCGAGCACCATATCGTACTGACTAAAATCTATCTGCTCTAATGACCCTGCATCAGGAGTCAGATTTGGAGATGGGTAGCTTGCAATGATACGGCTGCCATTGGAATCAACAAAAATGGCTGCCTGAGTTGAAGTAGCCCCGGTAATGAC
Organism: uncultured Enterobacterales bacterium; assembly: GCA_964399665.1. Classification (GTDB taxonomy): domain Bacteria; phylum Pseudomonadota; class Gammaproteobacteria; order Enterobacterales; family Succinivibrionaceae; genus Avisuccinivibrio_A. The sequence continues at coordinate 16,559 of CAYNSI010000006.1, forward strand.
AACCATGTTTCCGGTAGCTACATTTTCTTTTTGAAGCTCTGCAATGATTCCTTTACCTGTAGCGTCATCTCCTACTCTGGCAATCAGATCCACTGAGGCGCCAAGACGTGCACAGGCTACAGAGGCTGTTGCAGCAGGACCACCTCCCTGTTCCTTAAAGTCTTTGGCAAAATACTTCCCCTCCACAGTTGGAAGAGTGTCTAAGGTAAAGATACGATCTTGGGTGGTGATTCCAACACAGCAAATCTTCATATTGAAACTCCTTTTGATTGATGATACCAGCCAACTCTTCAAGAGGCCTGTGAGGGTTTTGCGAGACAAACAAACATCCTGGCTGCCGTAAACAAACAAAAATACTCACAAACACTCGTTATCATGGGTTATTTTAAGTTTATCTGAGTTATAAATCAGAAATAGTGTAGCGCTATTGTTTGATTTTGTGATCTTGTTATAAATTCTGAGCGAAAGTATTACTATAATCCTTAAGCTATTCCTAATATTTTTGCTTGTATATCAAAGTATTTTTATGTGAAATTTGATGAAGATCACATCCAAGAAAAGTTTCTAAATGCTCATATTTATTCTAAAATGACCAAAAACGATCTTTATAGGAGATATTAATGAGCAAGGTTGCTTTTATCGGTTTAGGTCAGATGGGCTCTCCGATGTCTTTAAATATCCTAAAAAAAGGACACCAGGTTACGGTATACGACATTAGTGAGGACGCCGTGTCTCAGTTAGTCTCCCAAGGAGCTGTGGCTGCATCCTCCCCGGCACAGGCGGCAGCAGATGCTGAATTTATTATCACCATGCTTCCAAATGGAAAATTAGTAGAGACAGTAGCTTTTGGTGACAATGGTTTCGTTTCCGTAATGAAACAGGGGGCGTTATTCATTGATATGTCCACCATCTCACCTTTTGAGAGCGATGCCTTGCGGGAAAAAATTACTAAATCAGGCAAAGAAATGATGGAGTGTCCTGTAGGCAGAACTTCTGCGGATGCAAAAACAGGAACTCTGCTGCTTTTAGCAGGCGGCAGGGCAGACCAGATTGCCAAGGCCAAGGATATTTTGATGTGTATGGGCAACGAGATGATTGATGCCGGCGGGCCCGGGATGGGGATAAGACTCAAGATTGTCAATAATTTTATGAGTATTGCCCTAAATGGCTTGTCAGCTGAGGCTGCCGTGTTGTGTGAGGCCATGGGACTATCTTTGGATGTTGCCGTAAAGATGATGCAGGGAACACCTGCTATCAAATCTCACTTTACTACCACTTGGCAAAATAAAGTTCTAAAAGGAGATATTTCTCCAGCATTTATGGTTGATCTGGCGCATAAGGATTTGGGTATTGCTCTTGATATCGGCAATCGTCTCCATGTGCCAATGGTCATGGGAGCGGCCTGCAGGGAAATTTACAATCAGGCTTCTGCTTTTGGTTTAGGTCGCCAAGATTGGACCTCCATCCTTATTCACCTAAGAAATATGCAAAAAGGCAAAAACTAACAGGAGAGTTATATCCATGCAAAATTACACCGTCAAAGATCTTGCCAGGCCCTCAGGCGGTCTTGCAATGTTAGCAGTTGATCAGCGTGAGGCGATGCGCCTTATGTTTCAAAGTGCTACAGGGATTGTGCCTACACCTGACAAAACGCTTACCGACTTTAAGGTCAATGCAGCCAGGATCTTGTCACCTTATGCATCTGCAGTGCTTGTGGACAAGCAGTTTTGTCTGGATGAAATTGTTAAAACCAAAGCAATAGCGCCTAATTCCTCATTGATTGTCTCAGGTGATGAATTTATCCCGGGCAATGGCATTCCTGTAGACGATGTCCGTATAGATCCGGCAATTGATGCCCAGGAAGTACGCAGTATGGGCGGCAAGGCCCTGAAGCTTTTAGTGCTTTATCGCAGTGATGAAAGTTCACAGGCCCGGTTGGATATGGTTTCTGCGTTTGTAAAAAAATGTCGTAGTGCAGGACTTGTCAGCATTATTGAACCTGTTGTACGTCCTCCACGCCAAGGCCTTTCCTTTGATAAAGAAGCTTGTATTTTAGCTGCCGCAAAGGAATTAGGACAAACCGACGCTGACATCTACAAAGTCGAAATGCCCTATGGCGGCAAAGGAGAATACCAGAAGCTTGTTGATGCCACAGCGAGGCTTAACGATCTTATAAAAATGCCATGGGTGATCTTAAGTTCAGGAGTCGATGCCAACTTATTCCCCCGCGCAGTACGAGCTGCCATGCAGTCAGGAGCTTCAGGATTTTTAGCAGGTCGTGCAGTGTGGTCTGTGGTGGTTGGACTTCCTGATCAAGACCTTATGCTTGAGGATTTATCAGTTCCACGCTTACAGCGCTTGGGTCAAATTGTTGATGAAATGATGAGTAAAAGATAGGGGGACTTCTTATGGAAGCGTTTCTACAAATAACAATGCCAGATGGGACGTTGCTGCCGCAAAGTACACTTTTCATCGTGGTCTCACTAATGTTCATGTACTCCTTTGTAGGAGTTGTGGCAGGATTCGGAGGTGCTTTAACCACCATGCCGCTGGTTTCGCTAATGATCCCGGTAAGAATGGCATCTCCTATAAGTGTTACCGTCGGGACCTGCACAGCCCTTTATGCCACCATCATGGATCGTAAAGCGGTTGATTGGAAATCTGCAGCAGTACTTATTATTGCGTCTTTTGCGGGTATTCCTTTTGGTATCTATATTCTTAAATATGCCCCGGATTCGGTTATGAAAGGAATTTTAGGCGTCTTTTTGCTTATATACTCCTTTTATTCCTTATTTTTCAAAGGATTGCCCAAATATGATCGCAAGTGGCTTCCAGTACCATTTGGTTTTTTAGCAGGCGGATTGGGCGCTGCGTTTTCTACTAACGGTCCACCTGTCGTCATTTACGGACAGCTTCGGGATCTCAATAAATCAGCCTTTAGGGGAACTTTGAATGCCTTTTTCACTGCCAACAACGTTGGTGTGGTTATCGGCATGTTTGCTTCAGACATTTTGACTATAGACACCATCAAGATTGTAGTTATGGCAATACCACCCATGCTGCTTGGTTGGATCATAGGTCAGCTTGTTCATAAAAAGCTTTCCAAAGAAGTTTTCCAAAAGCTGGTGTATGTCCTGTTAATTATTTCTGCAATTTTCCTCTTAAAAGGAGCCTTCGGGATCTAATAAAACCAAACAAAATAAGGAGATAATATATGAAGTGGTTCAATACGTTAGCTCATAATCGCTGGCTTGAAAAAGAAGTTGATGAAATTTTCGCCTTTGCCAGCAAATCAGTTGTTCCCTCTGGATTTGGTTGGCTTGGTAATGATGGTCAAATCATGGAGGAAAACGGAACTCATTTGTGGATCACCTCCCGCATGCTGCACGTGTTCTCTTGTGCCGCTTTAATGGGACGGCCCGGGGCTATGGATCTTGTAGATCACGGCATCAAGGCATTGTTGGATGGTCCCCTGGTAAATAAGAAATATGGCGGTTGGTATGCCTGTGTAGAAAATGAATCAGGCAAGGTGAAGGATGCCTCTAATCAAGGCTATCAGTACTTCTTTGCTCTTTTAGGTGCTGCAAGCTGCTGCTGTACCAATCATCCCCGCTCACGTGAGCTTTTGGATAAGACCATAGCCATCGTAGAGAAATATTTTTACTCTGAAAAAGAGAAGATGTGTCTTGAGTCATGGGACGAGACTTTTACCACTCCTGAGGCTTATCGCGGCGGAAATGCCAATATGCATGCAGTTGAAGCATTTATGATTGTCTACGACGTCACAGGAGATCGCAAATGGCTTGAAAGGGCGACTCATATAGCTTCTATCATCGTCCACAAATTTGCCAAACCCAATATGTACAGGGTAAACGAGCACTTTGATGAGAATTGGAACCCGCTGCCTGACTATAACAAAGAAGCTCCGGCAAACAGATTCAGGGCTTATGGCTGCACTCCCGGACATATGATCGAGTGGGCAAGACTGCTGTGCCACGTAAAAGCAGCATATGAAGCTCATAATGAACCCGCCCCGGAGTGGCTCCTTGAGGATGCCAAGGGGGTTTTTGCAGCTGCTGTACGTGATGCATGGTATGTCGATGGTGAACCAGGATTTGTCTATTGCGTAGGCTGGGATGGTAAGCCTGTCATCCGTGATCGTATCCGCTGGCCTATTGTTGAGGCTATGGGTTCAGCTTATGCCTTATACACCTTTACTCACGAAGAGCAGTATGAAAAGTACTATCAAATGTGGTGGGATTACTGTGTTAAGTACTTAAAAGACTATGAGAAAGGTTCGTGGCACCAGGAACTTGATCCTACCAATAAACCAGCATCTTTAGTTTGGAATGGCAAACAGGATGTATACCACCTCCTGCACTGTTTGGTGATCCCCCGCATTCCTCTAGCCCCAGGACTTGCTCCTGCTCTGGCTGCAGGTTTGCTTGATGTAAATGCCAAATAGTTTTTCCACGTGATAAAGAGCCCGAACGGGCTCTTTTGCTGGAGGTATTATGCATAAAAGCGGCAGGGTTTACACCTTATCAGTCGCCCCATATGAAGCCAGGATTGTCGAAGTTGGGGCAGGTTTAGCAAGTTTGACTTTTGATGGTCGAAATATTGTAGTTCCCCATGATGTATCAGCAGTTGCTCCGGCTCACCTGGGAAAAATCCTGGCTCCCTGGCCAAATCGCCTCGCCAAAGGCGCATACACATTCGCCGGCAGGTCATATCAATTGCCAATATCGGATTTAGGTTCAAATTCGGCTATCCACGGTCTTTTAGCGTGGAAAGAATGGCATGTGGTAAATGCTGGCATTGATGAACTTGTGTTACAAACAAGGGTTACTCCCGTCTATGGTTATCCCTTTGAGATAGAGGCTGAAGTACGTTACTTCTTGTGCCCGGAAAAAGGTCTTAGTGTAAAAATTTCCCTTTACAATCGCGGCGATGAAGATGCTCCTGCGGGAATTGGACAACATCCTTATTTATGTTGTGCCGACAGTGCTGCTGATGATCTTAAACTTACGCTGCCTTGTAATGAAGTTTTTACCGTTGATGAAAACTTAAATCCCCGCCAAGTAGTTCCGGTATCTTCTTTAAATCTTGACTATCAAAACGGCAGGTTAATAAGTCAAACCCTTATTGACCATACTTTTAAGTGCCAAAGTCAAGAGAGTCTTGCCAGTATTCAAAGCGGGGATCTTAAGGTCAGCCTGCTTAGTAACGCCAAGTATCTGCAAGTGTATACCGCAGACAAACTTGGACGGGTTGGGGTTGCCATCGAGCCCATGACTTGTCCGCCAAATGCTTTTAACTCAGGAATTGATTTAGCTGTTTTAAGGCCAAAAGAACAGCTTAGCCTGACTTTCAGCTTATCAGCACAGCGATGTGAGTAATTGTGGGGATCTTCCATTAGATAAACATAGGAGTAACTAGGCAAATTTGGATTTGCCTACAAGGAGGCAGTCATTATGTCTGAAGCTATTAATAAGCAGGTCGATCTGACCCCGGTAAAGACAAATGTGAGGCAGAGGGTTTTTTACGGCTTGGGAGATACAGGATATAACTTCCTGTTTGAAATGGGGCAGTTATATCTACTTAAATATTACACTGACCATCTAGGGATCCCTGGCTATATAGCAGGACTCATTTTTCTTTTAGTCAAGATTTGGGATGCTTTTGCTGATATCAGTGTTGGAACGTGGATAGACAGCAGACTTAATATTGGAAAGCGCGGGAAATTCCGTCCCTTTATGCTGTATTCTGCAGTGCCGTTAGCTCTGCTTTTAGTTGCATCGTTCTCAATTCCCGAGTTCTCTTTGACTTGGAAAATAGTGTTTGCATTTTTAACCTACATGATTTTTGGAACGGTGTACTCCATAGGTAATATTGCTTATGGTTCTATTGTTCCGGCGATTACCAAAAATACTCAAGAACGCTCAATCTTAGCTTCTTTCAGACAGGCAGGGTCCAACCTGGGACTTTTGATTTCTACCGTAGCTTTCATGCCAATTGTTTGGTTCTTTACTGATGAGCGGGTTGGCTATGGTTTTGCTACTGGGGTATTTGGTGTAGCCGGCGTGATCCTAATCCTGTTGTCATATCACAATATTCAGGAGAACTACATTGTTAAACCCAAAGAAAAAGTAAAATTTTCCGCTATGAAAGAGGCCTATAAGGCTCTACTTAAAAACAACGCTCTTATCATTTTGTGTATTGTCAATGTATTCACCTTCTCAGCGTTTAATGTGAAATTGGCAGTGCAAATATACTTTGCCCAATATGTTTTCGGAGATCCCAATGCTGTTATGTCAATGGGCTTTTTCTCAATAGGTGCTGTTTTCGTAGGAACGATTATTGTCCCCAATCTTGTGAAAAAGCTTGATAAGGTATGGATCTACATTATAGGCGGCATAATTTGGGCTGCAGCTGATATAACAGCCTTTTTTGTGGTAAATGACATTTTTATGTACATTATCTTTGCCTCCTTAGCGTTTCTCGGCAGCTCCTTTATTAATACTTTGAACTGGGCATTGATCTCAGATGCTGTGGAATATGGCGAATGGAAGACTCATATCCGCTCTGAAGGTCTTACCTATTCTTCATATACCTTCTTTAGAAAGCTTTCCACCGCTATTGCAGGATTTGTTCCCGGTGTGGTTTTGACCATGGTAGGCTATGTCCCAAATGTAGAGCAGACAGAAGAAGCACTTCAGGGGATCCGCGGGCTGATCTTCTTGTATCCTGGTTTCTTGAGCATTCTAACCATTGTGGTTATGTACTTCTTCTATCCAATTTGGAACAAAGACTACAAAAAGATTATAGAAGATTTAAGTGCAAGACATGCTAAAGAAGCATAGTACCTTGTGTTAATGAGAGGCTGCAAAGTCCTGTAGGAACTTTGCAGCCGACTCTTCTGATGGACTAAGAATTATCCTTGCATCTTGTGCCCCATCTTTTTCTTAAAAAACATTTTCTTAAAAGACGTTATCAACGATTTGGCCTAAAGTTGTGCGCCATTTAGAGTACTTGCAGCTCTCTTTATTCAGGGGGATTGCGCTTTATCCATATGGTTGTTGTGCTCAGCCGGTGTCACGCTTTTGCTCCCAGATTTTGTCCTTATCTTCCACTGGCTAATAAAAAACGGCTTATTAATTCGGTTCAAAGCTGAGCAGATGGTAAATCTTAAAGAGCCTTAAAAGGCTTGAGACGACTTATCGTATAATCACCACGGAATTTCTAAGAATATAGGCAATTTAAGGCAGATCTGTCTTAAGGGGCATTAAAATAGTCATAGTTGCCAACATAAATCTTTAAGATAACTTTAACACTTTAACTGTCGTGAGGAACTTTGTTAAATTCGCAGCCTTGATGTTCACATCGGTTCTTGCTGCCGTATCGTGTTCAAGAGATCAGACCTGGACAGTTACCTGTCCCTGGGCTGCCTCGGGAGTGGCTGCCATGGTGTCACAAAAAGCTGCCGCTATAAGCATCCGCAGTAGTAATAAGATGTTCCTTGCATCTGAATCCGTCAAGGGGGATACTGCCACCATCAATTCCTGGGCTATTGATACGGCAGGTTCAGACTTAAAGCTTCTTTTGGCAGGAGAGGGTGCTTTTGCAATAACTGCCTTAATAGATCCTCAAAAGCTTAAGGTAAGCTTTGCTGATTTTGAATTGATAGAAAATCTTTACTCGGCAATTTTTGTGCTCTCTGCCAATAAAGATCTTAAAGTGTTTGATATTCCTTCTTTGCGGGATTTTGTAAGGGATCAGCAGGGCAGTATCACTGTAGCTGTCAATGGGGCGACCTCTTCAGAGGCTTTTTTGGCAAGTGCACTTTTTGCATCGATGGGAACAGCCGGAAGATTAAAGCTTACTCCCTATGCTTCGGCAGCTGAAGCTGCTCAGGCCGTCGCAAGGGGGGAGACCATGTTTGCAGTTTCCCATCAAAGTCAGATCCTTGAGGCAAGCCTTGAAGGCAGGGTTGAAGTGATAGCAGCCTTTGATGAAGAATCTCTTAAAAGCGGACCTTTTGCAGGAGTTCAAGGGGTGGGCTCCTATGGGTATCCTTATTTTAAAAACCGTTGTTTCGTGCTGGCAAAGCGCGGCATTGATGCGCAAAAAAAAGCTGAGTTAAAAAAACTTTACAGGAGTATTTTAGAAGATGAGGAAATGATTTCCTGGATGCGCGATACCATGCATATTGAAATTGATCCCCTTTCTGAGCAGGAAGCAAAAGAGCATTTGGAGATGGTAAGACAGATTATTTCCCGTTATAAGGACGTGGTGATGTAGGGGCTTTCACGGCGATTGCATGAAGGGCAATAATTAGGCTCCATTCCAGTCTTAATCTACTACTTCTCTAAAGATGATCTTTGATTTTTCCTAAAATTTTTTAAAAAAGTACTTGACTTGCTCTACCATGACAGCTATAATAGTTGTGCAAGTGCCAGGAGGCGGTTTATGTCTGTTCCCAATGAGATTCGTGAAATTGTCCCGGTTGAGTTGCAGGCTATAGCTCGGGGTTTTTATAATAAGAAACAGGATACTTACTTTTTCTATCGCTTAGATGGTGTCCGCTATGTCAAAGAAAAGAAACGCTGCATAGATGTTAAAACACCTTTGGGAAGTGTTAAGAATGGTGTATGGAGGTACAGCCCTACCTATTTGCACTTACAGGAGATTGCAAAACTTAAAGAACAATGTTCGG
>CAYNSI010000007.1:0-24871 GCA_964399665.1 uncultured Enterobacterales bacterium
GGCATCTGTTTTGAAGTAACGGGTCTTTAAAGGACCCGTCTGCCACCGGGAGGTGATGACCTCCCGGTACAGGTCTGTGTTCCCTGACAAATCACGGTGTATTACTACTTAGGTCTCGTACGTGAACCGCAACGTCTTTGGCCACCTGCACTGCAATATCATCCCAGGCCTGTTCTAAGATCATCGTCTGGCTGGTGCCGCCAATTGTTGGATCGTAGAAATGAGATGTATACTCATTTCTCCAGGTTATATCACCAATGGTAAAGGTGGCCTTAAAGACAACATCCGCGGTATCAATGGCCGGCGTAATATTGAAGAAACCTGCTGAATACTCAAATTCGCTTTGAGCCTGTTCCACAGTAATGGTTAGCGGCATACCTCTGGCATCAAAATCAACTATGAGGCTGACGGCTTCTTCAATTCTAGCAGCAAGACCTACTCCGGTAGGAATGCGAGTACGGCTGCCGCCGCCCACAAAGCCACTAGAACCTTGAACATCAATGCGCGAAGGAAATGAGGAGGGCTCCCACACGATATAGATTTTTATATCCTGTTTGGGAAGCTCCTGTTGTATCTCTTTAATGCTGGAAAATGCCAGTCTGCTGTTGAATGGCAGGTTCACAGTACATCCGGTAAAAAGGGCTAAACTCAATAAGCCCGTCAGCACAACGGTTGCGCCTTTAAATAGAGAGGACCGTGCGGTCATTTGTTTTACTCCTAACGAGGTTTAAGACGATAGTACTACATCACTATCAATCACTGTGCGCCTTTTGCCATGACTAACCTCACTTCGTATGCACACCAAGAATACAGGGGCACTGATATGCATGGCTCAAAGTCAACATTTCATATTTGCATTCTAGGCATTCTGGTTTTGAAAACATACTCATACGTTGAAAAGTTGAGTGCTCAGTCACTTTAATTTTGATTTGTCAGACCCGTAATGTGGCATTCTAAGCAAAACTTGTAGCTTTGGTAATACAGTAACTTGGGAACTTTTCATTTAAGCTAACAGCGCTTCAAGGAGCACAGAATTTTTGCAGGATCTGATTGTTAAGGCAGGTTAACAACAGATGGTGCCCAGAGGCGGAATCGAACCACCGACACGGGGATTTTCAGTCCCCTGCTCTACCGACTGAGCTATCTGGGCAGCAGAATGAATAGTGTGGAAAAACTTGATGGTGCCCAGAGGCGGAATCGAACCACCGACACAGGGATTTTCAGTCCCCTGCTCTACCGACTGAGCTATCTAGGCAACGGCGCATATTTAAACATTTACACCTTAAGGTGTCAAACTTTTTTTGCCTTAACCACAAATTTTTGACAGCACTTAAGATCCCTAAGGTATTGCTTCCCAAGCCCTGCCTTAAGGTTATACCACCTCCTGACTGCCTTGAGATTGTGGCACATTATCATTGCCCCTTGCATCTGCAGGAGCAGGATGAGGTGTGATCCTGCCGTGGCAGTTTTTAAACTTCTTCCCGGAGCCGCAGGGACAGGGATCATTGCGGCCCACCCCCCTGCTCTTATAGGCCTCTGCAATGGCTTTAAGACGCTCAACCCTCATCTTTTCAAGCTTTTCCTGCTCTTCCTGACTTATCTGCGTTCTTGTCTGAAATTGAATGCAGGATAAGGTACGGATCACCTGATACTTTAAGTTTTCAAGCATTTGCTCAAAAAGCTTGAAGGATTGAATCTTATATTCATTTTTGGGATTTCTCTGGGCATATCCTTGGAGTCCTATCCCCTGGCGCATATAGTCCATGGAAGCCAAATGCTCCTTCCAGAGAACATCCATGCACTGGAGCATAATGCCTTTTTCAACCCGCGACTGGTTTTCAGATCCTATCATTTGGCATTTTTCTTCGTAGATCCTCGATGCTTCTGCGATGACACGCTCACGGATGGTGCTCTCTACTACACTTGCATCCTCATGAACCCACTTTTCAATCTCACAGTTAAGCATGAACTCCTTTGCAAGGCGCTCTTCCAAATCCTTAAGCTTCCAGCTTTCTGCCAGAGAATTGGGCTCGATATACTCATCTATAACTGCATTGAAGACATCTTCACGTATGGTTACGATGGTGTCATGAATATCTTCACCGTCCAAAAGCGCATTGCGCTCTTCATAGATCACCTTGCGCTGCTCATTGGCAACATCATCAAATTCCAAAAGACTCTTTCTAATATCAAAATTGCGGGTTTCAACCTTGCGCTGGGCTGATTCTATGGCCCTTGTTACCAGCTTATGCTCCAAAGGCTGTCCGTCTTCCATGCCCATGCGTTTCATAAAGGTCTTAAGTCTTTCAGAGCCGAAAAGGCGCATGAGATTATCATCCATGGAAAGGTAAAACCGCGAAGACCCTGGATCTCCCTGACGCCCGGAGCGGCCGCGCAGCTGATTGTCAATGCGGCGGGATTCGTGACGCTCCGAACCTATAATATGAAGACCTCCTGCAGCTACCACGGCCTCATGGCGCTGCTGCCACTGCTCCTTGATCGCAGACACAGCGGCAGGATCGGGATTTTCCCCCAAAGCGTCAATCTGAGGTTTAAAGTTGCCTCCTAAAAGAATGTCGGTACCGCGGCCTGCCATATTGGTTGCAATGGTAACCGTGCCCGGGCTTCCTGCCTGGGCTACAATCTCGGCCTCCTTGGCATGAAACTTGGCATTTAAAACCTGATGGGGAATATGCTCCTTAGTCAAAAGCGCCGAGAGTTTCTCTGAGTTTTCTATGGATATGGTACCAACGAGAACCGGGCGGTTTTTGGCGCGCTGTTCTTTGATGTCAGCAATGATTGCCTTAAATTTTGACTCTTCGGTCAAATAAATAAGATCCGGAAGATCCTCTCTTATCATGGGCTTGTTGGTAGGCAGCACCACGGTGATAAGACCGTAGATCTGTTGAAACTCATAGGCTTCGGTATCTGCAGTACCGGTCATACCGGCAAGCTTTTCATACATGCGAAAATAGTTCTGGAAGGTGATTGAGGCTAAAGTTTGATTCTCAGACTTTATGGCAACTTTTTCCTTAGCCTCCACGGCCTGATGCAGACCGTCGGACCAGCGCCTGCCCTCCATTTTGCGCCCTGAATGCTCGTCGATAATAATGACTTCGCCGTTTTCAACCACATAGTCAACATCTCTTTTAAAAAGCGCATGGGCACGCAGGGCGGCCATGACATGGTGCAGCAGCACGATATTCCTGGTTGAAAAAAGCGAATCCCCTTCATTTAAAAGGCCTTTTTGACGCAGCAGATCTTCCACATAAAGCTGGCCCCTTTCTGTCAAATATGCCTGCCTTAATTTAAGATCCACGGTGTAGTGCCCATCCCCGTGCCAGTCTTCGGTATCTTCTTTGTCCTGAAGCTCAAGACTTGGGATGATAGAGTCTATGGTTTGATAAAGCTGTGAAGAATCCTCAGCAGGCCCTGAAATAATAAGGGGAGTGCGGGCCTCATCTATTAGTACCGAATCCACCTCATCGACCAGAGCATAGTAAAGGGCGCGCTGGACCCGCTGCTCTTTGGTATAGGCCATATTATCCCGAAGGTAGTCAAAGCCGAATTCATTATTGGTACCGTAGGTGACATCACAGGCGTAGGCTGCGCGCTTTTCTTCAGGAGTTAATCCCGGGATATTGCATCCTACAGTCATCCCCATCATAGTGTAGAAAGGACGGGACCAGTCGGCATCACGGCGGGCCAGGTAGTCATTTACCGTCACAACATGCACGCCCTTTTCGGTCAGGGCATTTAAATAGCACGGCAAAAGGGCAGTTAAGGTTTTCCCCTCACCGGTTTTCATTTCGGCTATTTGATTGGAATTTAACACTATGCCGCCCATGAGCTGGACATCATAAAGACGCAGATCCACAGTGCGCGAGGCTGCCTCGCGCACGGCAGCAAAAACTTCAGGCATCAGATCATTTAAGGTTTCACCGTCTGAAAGCCTCTTTTTAAACTCTTGGGTAAGTTCCTTGAAGTCCTCATCGCGAAGTTCTTTATATTTAGGCTCTAAAGCATTAATCTTGGCTACGATTTTAGAAAGCCTTTTGACCGTTCTTTGATTGCTGCTGCCGATAATTTTGGTAATTAAAGTAGAGATAAACATTTTTCTTGAATTTTTAGGTTAATACCGATAACTTGCAACATTATAAAGTATCTGCTTAAAAAAGCAGGCCCTATTTACCTATTTGATTGAGCCTCAAGAAAACCAAATGGTAAGGCCGCTCAAAGATCATCGCATCGCAAATTAGGTAAACAAAGCAGGGGCAGACAGCTTTTGGCTTTTGGCATATGCTTTTTGTTTTGATTGTATTATCTTATTGATTTTAAGTGATTTTTAATTAGCTGCCGCAGTCTTAATCGGCCGCTGCAGCCTTAGCGGTCTTATCAGGCCCTGATGCCCAAAAGTTTTTACATATTGTCAGGAGAGTATTAATGACCCTTATAGGCCTTCTTTTAGAAAGTACTGAAAGATTAACCCCTTTAAGTACCCTGACGGTATTGTCAGGTTATCTGACGGAAAAACCCTTAGGGCCTGTAACGCAGTTTTTGATAAAACGCTTTATTTCCTCTTTTAATATCAATATGGCAGAAGTTGCCGACCCAAATCTTAAAAACTATAAGACTTTCAATGACTTTTTTACAAGAAAGTTGAAAGAGGAAGTGCGCCCCATTGATCCTTCCTGCAAGGCAATATCCCCGGTTGACGGTACCGTAGGACAGGCGGATCTTATAGACAATGGCAGATTAATCCAGGCCAAGGGCCTTGACTATTCGCTTGAAGCCCTCTTAGGCGGCAGCACGGAAGATGCAAGACTCTTTGCCAGCGGGACTTTTGCCTGCATTTACCTGTCACCTTCCAATTACCACCGCATCCATATGCCCACAGACGGCAGGCTTATCAAAACCGTTCATATACCAGGCAAGCATTTTCCAGTAGGCCAAAACAATATTAAGTATCTTGCCAATCTTTATACCCGCAACGAGCGTTTGGCATGCTTTTTTGATACTGCTCTGGGGCCTTTTTGCGTAGTTATGGTAGGAGCAGCCCTGGTAGGATCTATTGCCACATCCTGGGGCGGCACCTTAAAAAGGCACAGCACTGTCACAACCCAAAGCTTTGAAAAAGATCCCCCTTACTATAAAAAAGGAGAAGAGATCGGGCTTTTTAAGTATGGTTCTACCGTAATATGTCTTTGGAATCGAGATGGGGGGACCTTAGATCCTGCCTTTAAATGCCAGACTGCGGTCAAAATGGGGCAGAAAATGATCATCTGATAATGCAGTTTTTCACAAAAATGCTGTAAGGGACTTTATAGCAGCCTAACTTGGTGATCTTTCATTAAATTAGTTGTAACTTCACCCCAACAGGCGGCACAATTTTAGACAGTGCTGCAATAAATCTTATTAAATTCTGTAATTTAGCTCATATAAAAAATAACTAAAATCTGTTATAGTTTGTCCGGTTTTTTGCTTACAGTTCAGAGACTGAAACCACAAAAGAAGTTCGGCTCTGGAGCTTAGGAGATACACGTGGATAAAATTCAAACTGACGTTGCGATCGTCGGGGCCGGAGGCACCGGACTTCGTGCGGCTATTGCAGTTGCACAGGCTGATCCCAAGCTTCGCATTGCACTCATTTCCAAAGTCTATCCGATGCGCAGCCATACTGTAGCTGCAGAAGGCGGTGCAGCCGGTGTCATCCGTGACGATGACTCTTACCAAAAGCATTTTGAAGATACCGTAGCAGGCGGTGACTGGCTTTGCGAGCAGGACGTGGTCGAATACTTCGTCCGCCATACCACAGAGGAGCTGTTCCAGTTGGAACACTGGGGCTGTCCGTGGAGCCGCAAGAGTGACGGAAACGTCAATGTCCGCAGATTCGGCGGCATGAAAGTACCGCGCACCTGGTTTGCTGCCGACAAGTCAGGCTTCCACATGCTGCACACCCTGTTCCAGGCCTCAATATCTTTCCCGTCAATCACCCGCTTTGATGAGCATTTTGTGCTGGATCTTCTGGTAGAGGACGGCATTTGCCGCGGCGTGGTGTGCTATGACCTCCAAAACGGAGTGTTCCGCCAAATAAATGCCAAGTCCGTGGTGATTGCAACAGGCGGTGCCGGCCGTGCCTACATCTTCAATACCGACGGCGGCATTGTAACAGGTGACGGAATTGCCTTAGCCTACCGCAAGGGAGTTCCTATCCGCGATATGGAATTTGTGCAGTACCATCCCACGGGTCTTCTAGGATGCGGTATTCTGATGACCGAAGGCTGCCGCGGTGAAGGCGGGGTTCTTTTCAATAAGGACGGCTACCGCTACCTTCAGGACTACGGTTTAGGACCTGAAACCCCCATAGGCCAGCCTAAAAACAAGTATATGGAATTAGGTCCCCGTGACCGTGTCTCCCAGGCCTTCTGGCATGAGTCACGCCTTGGCAGGACCATCAAGTACCCCTTAGGCGAGGCGGTACACCTTGACCTTACCCACTTAGGTGAAAAATACCTCCATGAGCGTCTGCCGCTCATCTGCGAGCTTGCCATGACCTATTCGGGTGTTGATCCTGTCAAACAGCCGGTTCCGGTACGCCCGGTAGTGCACTACACCATGGGCGGCATTGAAACCGACGGTAAGACCAAAACCCGCATGGAAGGCCTTTTTGCAGCCGGCGAATGCGCTTCAGTCGGAATTCACGGTGCCAACCGTTTAGGTTCCAACTCCCTGGTTGAAACCATTGTCTTCGGCAAAGTGGCAGGAGATGAGGCTGCAAAGCATGCCCATGAAGTCGGTGACTTCGACTCCAAAGAGCTTGCAAGGCAGGCAGAAGAGACTGAAAAGAGAGTCTTATCCCTCTTTGATGTCAAAGGCAGTGAGTCCCAGTACAAGATCAGAACGGAAATGGGTGACTCAATGGAAAAAGGCGTTGGTATCTACCGTGAGGAAGAAACCATGCAGGAAACCAAAGAAGTCATCATGGCCCTTAAAAAGCGGGTCAAGAATGTTCAGCTTACCGATCGCGGCAGGGTATTTAATACCGAGTGGATGAATCTTATCGAGCTTGGGTATACCTTAGATTGTGCCGAGATCATGGTCAACTCCGCCCTGAACCGTAAAGAATCACGCGGTTCCCACCAGCGTCTTGACGGTCCCAACGGCGCCTACAAGGAGCGTGACGACAAGAATTTCCTG
Source organism: uncultured Enterobacterales bacterium (assembly GCA_964399665.1). Classification (GTDB taxonomy): domain Bacteria; phylum Pseudomonadota; class Gammaproteobacteria; order Enterobacterales; family Succinivibrionaceae; genus Avisuccinivibrio_A. Next base: position 7,198 of record CAYNSI010000007.1, read on the forward strand.
AAGCATACCCTGGCAGTTTTGAATCAGGAGACCGGTCTTCCTGATATCTTCTTAAGTGACGTTAAGATCACCACCTATCAGCCTGCCAAGCGTGTATATGGTGCTGAGGCTGAAGCTGCCGAAGCAGCAAAGGCTGCGGCCAAAAAAGGCACAGACGCAAAGGAGGCTAAATAATAATGGAACAGAAAACTATGAAAATTACGGTAGTACGCTACCGCCCGGAGCAAGATGACAAGCCCTGGGAGCAGACCTTTGACGTTCCTTACATCCATGAAACCTCCGTGCTGGAAGCTCTGTTCTATATTAAAGATCACTATGAACCGAGCCTCTCTTTCCGCTGGTCCTGCAGAATGGCAGTATGCGGCTCCTGCGGCATGATGATAAACGGGGTGCCCCATCTTGCATGTAAAACCTTCCTGCGCGACTATGAAGGCAAGGAAATTCGCATTGCACCGCTTGATAACTTCCCCATAGAACGCGATCTGGTGGTTGATATCTCCGATTTAATCGAGAAAATCGAGCGGATCAAGCCCTACATTATTCCTGCGGAAAAAGATAAGAATATGCCTTTGACCAAGGCCTATCACCAAACCCCGCAGCAATTGGAGGCTTACAGACAGTTTGCCCAGTGCATCAACTGCGGCTGCTGTTATGCTGCCTGCCCGCAGTACAAGCTCAACAAGGAGTTCATCGGCCCTGCCGCTCTGACCCTGCTGTACCGCTACAATATCGACAACCGTGACGGCGGCAAACAACTTCGCATGCCTTATCTTAATGCCGAAGAGGGAGTCTGGAGCTGTACCTTCGTCGGATACTGCTCGGAAGCATGCCCCAAGCATGTTGATCCTTCATCGGCAATTCAGCTTGGCAAGAAGATGAGCGCCACTGATTATGTAATTCAGATGTTCAAGCCCAATTAAGGAGGAAAAATATGAGCGAGATTAAATCTTACCGCAAGCCTTACAATCCTCCGATTGAGAAGACTTGGTGGCTTAAACATCCTTTTTACTTCAGGTACATCTTAAGGGAAGGCACCGCGCTGTGCTCTCTTTTTATAGCCTTGGAGCTGTTATTGGGCATCTTCTTGTTTGCCATGTCCAACCTGGATGCTCCGGTTGTCACTGCACAGACTGCAGCCCCCTACATGTGGTGGGTAAATTCCTTCCTGGGGAACCCCATTGTGATAATAATCAACCTGGCAATGCTGCCCGGGCTGCTGTTTCATGCTGTAACCTGGTTTGCTTTGATGCCTAAGGCTGTTCGGATATTCATGAACAAGAATAACACTGATTTAGTGCCGGATGCCTTTACCATGGTAGGCCTTTATGCCGCAGCTGCCGGAGCAACTGTGGTAGTACTGCTTGCTGCCTTTATATCAATGCCGTAGTTAAGAGGAGAGTTTATTATGCATGCACCACGTTCTGATGAACCTGTTTACTGGCTGCTTTTCGGAGCAGGCGGAATGGTGGCGGCTATGGTACTCCCTGCCGTGGTTTTGGTATTGATAGCAGCAGGTGTTACCAACCCTGATGTTTTCACAGGGATGCTCTCTTTTGAGCATGTAAAAGGAATGCTTGGCAACTGGTTTGTCTCCCTGTGCATTTTGGGAGTCATCAGCATGGCTGCCTGGCATGCCTGCCACCGTATTTTCCATACTTTACATGACTTAGGATTTCCGCCGTCAAAATTGTTCTGGTTTGCCTTCTACGGTCTGGCAGCCGGCATTACCTTCGGAAGTCTGTGCCTGCAGTTTTTAATTTACTGCAAAGTCTGGTAACAGTAACAGCAAATCGATTTCAAAGCACGGGGGACTAAGATCCCCCGTTTTCTATTTAAACCTTCTGTTTTCTGCCTGTTACAGATTGGCAGGATCTGTCTTAAGCTTTTGATATTTTGCCAAACCATAACCTTCTATCTGTTATAATCACGCGCGTTCTAATTGCTAAGAAAATAATACGTTGCACCAGCAGAGGTTTGTTGTGATAAAAAAAACAAAAATAGTATGTACCATAGGCCCGAAATCCGAAAATCCGCAAGTTTTAAAAAGTCTTTTGGATGCGGGCATGAACGTCATGCGCCTTAATTTTTCCCATGGCAGTTTTGAAGAACATGGCGGGCGCATCAAAAGTCTCGAGCAGATCATGGCAGATTCAGGACGCATCTTTGCAGTACTTTTGGATACCAAAGGGCCTGAAATAAGAACCTGCAGTACCGAAAACAACCAGGATATTCAATTGACTGCAGGGCAAAAACTTACCATCACTACCGATCCTAATGTTGAAGGCACCAAGGATAAAATTGCCGTCACTTACCCTGAGCTGCCACAGGATCTCAAGCCTGGAAATACGGTACTTTTAGATGACGGACTTATAGGCTTGAAGGTCTTAGAAATCATTGGCAATGAGATTGTCTGTGAAGTTTTAAACAGCGGTTCTTTAGGGGCCAACAAGGGGGTGAACCTTCCTAATACCCACATTTCCATGCCTTTTCTTTCCGAACGTGACAAAGGAGATCTCCTTTTTGGCATCAAAAACAAGGTGGATTTTGTAGCCGCCTCCTTTACCAGAAACCGCCGTGATGTTTTGGACATCCGGGAATTCCTGGATCAAAACGGCGGTCAGGATATTAAGATCATCGCCAAAATAGAAAACCAGGAAGGCCTTGATAATTTTGAGGAGATCCTCGATGCTGCCGACGGCATCATGGTAGCCCGCGGCGATTTGGGAGTGGAGATCCCCGCCCAGGAAGTAATTTTTGCGCAAAAGAAGATCATTAAGCTTTGCAATGAATCAGGCAAGATTGTCATTACCGCAACGCAAATGCTCGATTCGATGATTAAAAATCCCCGTCCCACCAGGGCAGAGGCTGGAGATGTTGCCAATGCCATTTTGGACGGCTCCGATGCTGTTATGCTTTCAGGAGAATCAGCCAAGGGCAGTTATCCTCTTGAGGCTGTCCAAACTATGGCTGCAATATGCCTAAGGACTGACGGGGAAATAAGAGCCAAACTGCCGCGCTACGCAGGAGGGGAGCTTTCGGTTACGGATGCGGTGTGCCAAAGTGCCGTGGAGGCTTCTGAAAATTTACGAAGCCCTCTTGTCATAGTAGCCACCGAGCACGGCAACTCTGCGCGTTCCATAAGAAAATTCTTCCCCCATGCCAATATCCTGGCCTTAACACCTCATCTTAAAACCGCCCGACAGCTGTGTCTGGTGCGCGGAGTGCTCCCTAAACTGGTAAACCGGATCTCCAGTACTGATGAGTTTTTTAATTTGGGCAAGAAACTGGCCCTGGAAACCGGGCTTGCCAACAAGGGGGATCACATTATTATGGTGTCCGGGGCCCTGGTACCATCAGGCACCACCAATACCTTTTCGGTACACACCATCTAATTTCCTATCCCGGGAAAGTAAGTTCCCGGGCTGTTAAGTTTTAAGAGCGCTTTATTTTATCTTCAGGTGCCGCAGAACCTGCGCCCAGGATCTGTTACGGTGGCGCCAAAGCTCTTTGTGCTCAGCCAAAGACTCCCCGGCATCAGAAGATGCATTAAGGCTCCTGCTTTTGAAGATCTTAATTGAAAAAGGCGCTGCCAGGCACTCATAGGCAACATCATCCCTTAGGGCCGGAAGGCCGGTTGCCTCGGCGCTGTCAAATGCCGGGAACCAGGTCATATTTTCAGGCAGCGCAGGCATCCTGTAGCTTACTTCATCATCGCCTTGGTTGAAGATAAAACACCAATGCTCCCCCTCATTCTTGCTGTCACCCAAATAAAGCATAAAACTTACGGTTTGAGGATTATTCCAGTCATCGGCCGTCATATTAAGGCCGTCCGGGCGGCACCAGCGGGCTGCAATCCTGTCTTCTTTTAGATAAAAGTTGTCATCATCCAAATTAAGCTCCCTTAAAATCAAGGAGCTTTGCCTAAGTTTGGTAAGATTGCCTATAAATTCAATAAATTGATCCTGACTTTCGCTGATATCCCAACGGTAATAGTTGATGTCATTGTCCTGACAGTAGGCATTGTTATTGCCAAGCTGAGTTTTTGACAGCTCATCACCTCCCAAAATGTGGGGAATGCCCTGTGACATCACCACAGTGGTAATAAGGTTGCGCTTTGTGCGCTCCCTTCTTGATAGAATTTGCGGATCATCACTGGGGCCTTCCTGACCGCAGTTTGAAGAATAATTCTCATTGGTGCCGTCCTGGTTATGCTCCAAGTTGTCTTCATTGTGTTTGTGCTCATAGGACACCAAATCTTCCAGGGTAAAACCGTCATGATAAGTGACAAAGTTAATGGAAGCATTAATAGAGCGCACCCCTTTAGGGAAAATATCACGGGAGCCCATAATCCTGGTGGCAAAATCACCCACCAGCCCCCGATCTCCGCGCCAGAATCTGCGCACGGTATCACGGAAACGATCATTCTGCTCTGACCACCCCAAAGGGAAATTGCCTAATTGATAGCCTCCTGGTCCGATATCCCAGGGCTCTGCCACCAGGAGCAGACCTTGGACATGTCTTGAGGTCATGGCAGCCTTGAAGAAGGCGGCATTGGGTTCAAAGTTAAATCCTAGCTGTCCACGATGCTTTTCCCTGGCCACCGTAGTTGCCAAATCAAAACGAAACCCGTCAACCTGCATTTCTCTTGACCAGTATTCCAAAGATCGCAGGACTATCTGCAGACCTACGATACTGTCAGTGTTAAAGGAATTGCCGCAGCCGGTACAATTTATATAGCGGGTGTAGTCTCGGCCTCCTGAGCCGTTTTCTTCAAAGGCGTAGTAACTATGATTGTCAAATCCCTTAAAGGACAGTACAGGACCTCCCAGGCCCCCCTCTGCAGTGTGGTTGTACACCACATCCAAAATTACCGCAATGCCGTTACGATGCAGTTCCCTTACCATGTATTTAAACTCATTGATAACATTGAAGGGATCTGCAGCATAGCGCGGATCCGGGGCAAAAAAACTAACAGGATTATAGCCCCAGTAATTTACCAGGCCCTTTTGCGCAAGAAAAGGCTCCGTCATGGAGGCAAAGATAGGCTGCAGCTGCACCACTGTGATTCCCAGGCGCTTTAAATGTTCGATAATGCAAGGCTGCGCCATGGCAGAATAGGTGCCCCTAAGATGCATAGGGATCTTAGGATGTAATTTGGTCAGGCTTTTGACATGGGTTTCGTAGATAATGGCCCCGTTTCTTTGCACCTGGGGTTTTTGGATGCCCTGCCAGTTAAAATCATCGCTGCCTTGAAGAATTGCCTTGGGAATAAAGCGCCTGGAATGATTGGCGTACTCATCAGCGTCATAATGAAAAGGCCGGTTAAAGGCCGTGGCATAAGGATCTGCTAAAAGCCGCCCCTCCTTAAAATACAGGCCGCGCTTAGGATCTTCCTCCCCCAAAGCTTCCACGGCGTAAAGATCCCGGGGTTTTATCCCGGTAACATAGGCAAACCACAATCCTCCCCTGCGCTCCTTCATAGTAACAATGCCCTTGGGCTTTTCATCGGGAGTAAAAAAGTGGATCTTCAAAGAGGCGGCTTTGGGAGCCCAGAAGGCAAAGTTAAAGCCCTGTCCATCATAGACGGCACCAAGACGGATCGCGCTTCTGACTATCCTGGTATCAGAGGTAATAATCATTACCTGCTCCTTATGCAAAAATTAAGAAGTTTTGCCTTGATTGATATCGTACACGGGCATCAAACCCCGGCAGCTTTGCTGTCACATACCTTTGACAGCTTTGTACCAAAATTCCACCTTAGATTGTATGGATACGGAACCAATTTGTATACTGATCCTAAAGAAAATTTTGCCTTGTGCTTGTTGTTAGTGCACAGCCAAAGGGAAGATACAAGAACTTCTTTTTTTAGGATAAGTTAAGAGCGTAAAGAAAGAGTGACAAAAGAGCTCCTGCTGCCAAACGGGAGCCTTTTGCCGGATTTTTGTGACCGATAAGTAAGCCTTAATCGCCCACCCTCTTTAAAAACACCGTGGCAAGGGGCGGTAAATCAAAGACTACGCTGTGATACTGGCCGTGCCAGGAGATATTTGATGCCTGAAGCTTTTCAGGTCCTGTCACATATCCTGATCCCCAATACCTGCGATCATCAGTATTTAGGACGATCTTATAGGTGCCCGGGCGCGGAACTCCCAAACGGTAGGTAATATAGGGCACCGGCGTGAAATTGGACACCATCACGGTTTCATCCTGCCTGTCTTCTGAAACCCTCAGCATTGCAAATATTGAATGATCCGCATCTGAAACATCAAGCCATCTGAAACAATTGGAATCATAATCCCACTGCCACAGCACAGGATCTTTTTTGTACATATTGTTAAGATCCCTGACCAATTCCTGCATGCCCTTGTGCTTGTCAAATTGCAGCAGCCACCAGTCAAGCTGGGAATCATGGTTCCATTCCGAGCCCTGGGCAAACTCGGTTCCCATAAAATTAAGCTTTTTGCCAGGATGCCCATACTGATAACCTAAAAAGGCCCTTAAATTGGCAGCCTGCTGCCATTCATCCCCGGGCATCTTATAGAGCATGGACTGCTTACCGTGGGTAACTTCATCATGTGAAATAGAGAGAATGAAATTCTCGTTATAAGCATAGATCATCGAAAAGGACATTTCCCCATGATGGTAGCGTCTGAAGAAAGGATCCTGCTTCATATACTCAAGACAATCATGCATCCATCCCATATTCCACTTAAAGCCAAAACCCAATCCGCCCGTGTAGGTGGGTCTTGATACCCCAGTATAGGCCGTTGATTCCTCGGCAATGGTCATGGCACCAGGGAACTTGCGGTAAACTTCCTCATTAAACCACTTCAGGAAGGACACTGCTTCGTAATTGATATTGCCGCCGTCTACATTGGGGATCCACTCCCCTTCCTTTCTTGAATAGTCCCAATACAGCATGGAGGCCACTGCATCAACCCTAAGACCGTCAATGTGATAGCAGTCAAGCCAAATTAGGGCAGAGGCCAAAAGGAAATTTCTTACAGTATCGCGGCCGAAATCATAGATTAGGGAATTCCAGTCAGGATGCCAGCCGCGGCGGGGATCTTCGTATTCGTATACAGCCGTGCCGTCAAAGCGCGCCAGACCGTGGGCATCTGTTGGAAAATGCGCCGGAACCCAGTCTAAAATCACCCCGATATCATTTTGATGGCAGGAATCGACAAAGAATTTAAAATCATCAATGCTTCCCAAACGTGAGGTAGGAGCAAAAAGGCCTGTAGGCTGATAACCCCACGAGCCTGAAAAAGGATGCTCCATAACAGGAAGCAGCTCCACATGGGTATAACCCATGGAGCGTACGTATTTTACCAGCTCATCGGCAAGCTCACGGTAGGACAGAGAAGAGCCGTCAGCCTTTCTTCTCCATGAAGGCAGATGTACTTCATAAATTGACATCGGCCTTTTGAGTTTGTCATTGAGCCTGTCACGCAGCCACTTCTCATCCCCCCACTTGTAGGAGCTTTGATCTGAAATTATCGAGGCAAATGAAGGATACTGCTCATGATAAAAGCCCACGGGATCTGATTTGTGCGGCAGGCGGTTGCCCATAGGATCTTTGATTTCAAACTTGTAGCGCTGTCCTGCCCCAAGCCCCGGCACAAAAAGCACCCAGTGGCCCAAAAGCGACCTTGCCATAGGATGGCGCCGTCCGTCCCAAAAGTTAAAATCGCCGATAATACTTACGCAGCTTGCTGACGGAGCATAAACGGCAAATTTGGTACCGGTAACCTTTACACCGCCTATCTCAACTTCAATAAGCTGGGCCCCCAGTGTCCGGTAAATATTGCAGGGGGATTCATACATGGTGGACAGGCCGTAATAGGCCTCATCCCGAAACTGGTAGGGATCGATAACCTCTACGGTTGCATCAGGATAGCGGACGATAAACTTATAATTAAACTGCTCTGTAACATCAGGAAGCTCTTTTTCAAATAAACCGTCAGGACAGATGCAATTTAACGTACAGATCTCCTTACCTTTTAAGGAGACACAGCTGACCTCTTTTGCCCCCGGCAGCCAGGCCCTGAGAATATAGCCCTCTCCTTCATGGTTGGGCTGCAAGCCGAGAACTTCAAACGGTTTACTAAGTTTTGCTCCGTTTAATTCATCAATTAGCATTATTGGCCTCCTGTTCAAAGAAATCCGTGCTTGCCGTTTTTCGGGCCTCACTCATGGCCCTGGTAAGTCCTGTCACATAAGGCATGGCAAAAATGTCCTCAAGATCATGGGAAAGTTTACGCCTCCAATTAGGATATTCGCGAAAAGTCCCCGGGATATTAACGGGTTTTTCCACTCCCGTCCAATCTTCAAGCTGGCTGGAGAACAAAGCACAGGCCCCCCTGCACATATGTACCTGCAGCCCCTGCTGCAATTCTTTTGTCATGGCAGGAATTTCCCCGGCACCAAAGGGCACTTCAGATCCTATGGATCCAAGACCATGCAGACTGTCCAAAATTCTCTGCTTGCTCTCATCCCTTAAAGACTTAAGCCTTTGTGCCTCAGATTCAGTGTAGATGCCGTACTTGGTCCCCATGGCCAAATCCAAATTTGCCCACCATCCAACTAAGGTTGGCATATCATGGGTGGTCAGAGCAGACATTGCCTGGGGCTCGTAGTCTTGGGGAGCAATATAACCCCCGTCCCCTGCTCTTTCGCCGAAAAATAGCTTGTAAGAATAGGTACAGGCTTCCTTCAGGGCTACCCTAAGCTCCATGGGGATGGTTCCCAAATCCTCTGCGATGACAAGACACTTATTGCGATGGGATTCTAAGGCAATGATCCCGAGTAAATCGTGCATCTTGTAGTAAACATAGGCCCCTTGCGTGGGAGATTGTTCAGGCGGCACCCACCAAAGCCTGGATAATCCTGCAGCATGATCCACGCGCAGCGCCCCGCATGATTTCATATTGGCACGATACAGGTCTATCAAAGGCTTATAGCCGGCCTCCTCAAGACGCTTTGGATCCATGGGAGACAAACCCCATGACTGTCCTATAGGCCCCAGAGGATCAGGAGGAGCCCCGATACTGGCTTTTTTACGATAAATTTCCTGCTCATCGGCCCAAACATCACAGCTGCCAGGGGCCACTCCCACGGCCAAATCCCTGTAGGTGCCTATGAGCATATGCTCTTTTTGTGCCGTTTTAAAAGCATCATCAAGCTGCTCCTGGGCGATAAACTGTAAGTAGCAGTAAAAGCGTACCTCATTCAAATGTTCCTGCTGCCAGGCCTTAACAAAAGGAGAGCCGCAGTGCTGGTACTCCCGGGGAAATTCCTGGCAGCCCCAGGCATTTTTTCCTTTGGAGTAAAAATAAGCCTGCAGCGCATCGTAAGTTGCCATACACAAAAGGCTGTCCCCGCCTTCTTCAATAAACTCAAGGAATTTGCGGCCGCGGGTGGATCTTCTGTCATCAAGGCGCAGGGAATTAAATAGAGTCCTAAGTACCTGCATCTTAAGTTCCAAAACTGCCCGGTAATCAACATGCTCCCTGTCCCTTAATGCCTTGAGCTTCTGCCTGAAGGGCTTGGACTGCACCAGATTTGAGGCCTGCTCACAACAGCTGTATTCGGGAATATCCTCAATGCGGATATAGATAATGTTGAGCCATTGTCTTGAAGAAGGGGAATAGGGGGACACGATATCAGGATCGGGATTGGCAGGATATCCGGCATGCAGGGGATTTAAGCCTACAAAATGCCCGCCTGCCCTGGCAACATATCTTAGAAGATCCTTTAAATCATGAAAATCCCCAACGCCCCAATTGCTTCTGCTGCGCAGGGCATAAAGCTGGACGCTGACCCCCCAGACCTTAAGACCGTTTTTGATTTTCGGGGGGACATAGCAGTCCACCGGAGTTCTTATCAGGGACATTAAGGACTCAAAGCGGTTGCCGGCATCTTCTATGACAACTTTAAATTTGTGATAGCCCCAGGGCAGCTCTTTTGGCAGGAATAGGCGCCTTACGTCGTATTCTACTTCCTGTACAGTGCAGTAGGATGCAATTTCTATTTCATAAAGGGGAACACAATCTGTAAGCGTACTGCCATCTTCTAATGTCAGAGACCATGTAACCTTGGCATCCTCTGAACAGGAGGCCCTGGTCCTCAAGTAAACCGTATAAGGCTCTCCGTCACGGATCACCTGTACCGGATCCAGCACCTTTTCATAACGGGCCTTCTCATCTGAAGAGGCCTGCTGCTCAAACTTTACAGGATCATGAATGGGATAACCCATCGCACCCAGAACGGCTGTACGACATTGTTCATTGATCTCAACTTCTTTTCCCACAACGTCAATATAACGTCTGCCAACGCCTGCTCTGTCTGCAACTTCCTGTAAATCAATCATTTTTTATTCTGGTATCACTCTTGGGGGACTATAGCATTTTGCCAAAACAAACAGCGCTTAAAACAATAAGCACTAAGTCTTACATTTTACTTGGTTCTAAGGTCAAATACATTCTCTTAAATCCAAAATTGCCACCGCTGACACGCAAATAATAAAACGTCATTTCATAACAGCTGCCATGATCTGCTTTGGTTTTTCCAAAGAACTGACTGATTTTAAAAAGCAGCCTGACACATCTTCTTAAAAATTTTTTTAAATTTAAACAGTTAAAAACTTCCATTAATACAATACCTTCAAGATTTGCACCATTGCTGCCAGCCTGCAGAACCTTGACAAAATGTCCAATCGGAGTATTGTTTACGTTTGTTTGTCTTATTTGGTTCCTCATTTTTTAGGTAACAGTAAATATGTCTAAAATTATCAAAGTTGGTATTAACGGCTTCGGTCGCATCGGCCGTTTTGTTTTCCGCGCCTCAGTGCTTCGTCCTGAGCTTGGCATCCAGGTTGTCGGCATTAATGATCTTCTTCCGCCTGAATACATGGCTTACATGTTGAAATATGACTCCATGCACGGAAAATTCCAGGGCAAGGTTGAAGTAAAAGACGGCAGCCTGGTCGTAAACGGCAATGTTGTCAGGGTAACTGCTGAAAAAGATCCTGCAAGCCTCAGATGGGGAGATATCGGTGCTGAGTACGTAGTTGAGTCCACCGGTCTTTTCCTTACTGACGAAAAAGCACGCAAGCACATCGAGGCAGGTGCCCGCCGCGTTGTAATGTCAGCCCCGTCAAAGGATTCCACTCCGATGTTTGTTGTGGGCGTAAACAACAATGAATATGCAGGACAGGATATTGTTTCCAATGCCTCCTGTACCACCAACTGCCTGGCCCCGCTTGCCAAAGTGGTTCATGACAATTTTGGCATTGAGATGGGTCTGATGACCACTGTTCACTCAACCACTGCCACCCAGCGTACCGTTGATGGTCCTTCCTTAAAGGACTGGAGAGGCGGCCGCGGTGCTTCAACCAATATTATTCCGTCATCAACAGGTGCTGCCAAGGCAGTAGGCAAGGTTATCCCCTCACTGAACGGCAAGCTTACCGGCATGGCAATTCGTGTTCCCACCTGTGACGTATCAGTAGTTGACCTTACCTGCGTACTTTCCAAACCCACCAAGTATGAGACTATCTGCGAGGCCATTAAGGAAGCCTGCGAAGGCTCCATGAAGGGCATTATGGATTACACTGCAGATGCCGTAGTCTCCTCTGACTTCCTGGGCGATACCCATACCTCAATCTTTGATGAAACTGCAGGTATCCAGCTTACTGACACCTTTGTGAAGCTGGTCGCCTGGTATGACAATGAGATTGGTTATTCCAACAAGGTTCTTGAGCTTATCAAGAGCATGGAAGATTCAGGCAGGTAAAAGCCTGACAGCTATAAGACAGGGAGGGCAGTCTGCCCCCCCTGCCGCTCCTCCTGACGCATAAAACTTCAGTCAGGAACATCATTCAAGACAAGCCTCAACAGATTTATTGCCAGAGCCTTTTTAATCCTCTTTTTAAGCAAAATCTTCCTCACAAAGGGGCAGAGGCGCCTTAAGATCCCTTTGGGCCTTTTTGCCGATAAGATAAGGCAGCTTATAAGGTTCAAGCCCCAGTCCCGGGCGCACCACCCTTACCTGATCTTCTTTTAAGATGTCACCTTTTTTAAGGGAGTGTGTTAGATATACTGAACGTCTTTTCGTACGCTCCTTAAGATCCCTGTCTCTTAAAATTACCTCTTCTGTTCCCAGGGCAGCTGCAGTATCCGCAGTATCCCTTACCAAAAGTCTTAAATCTTTTGGAGTCATGGAAAAAGGAGCATCCACAGTGCCTGCCTTTCTATCATCGATGAAGTGTTTTTCAATAAGTTCAGCCCCAAGAGCGGTGGCTGCAATATCCAAAGTGTTTCCTAAGGCATGATTGGAAAGACCGGCATGGCAGCCGTAGCGCTTTTTAAAAAAGCATATGGTTCTAAGATTAAACATTGCTGCCTCGGCAGGGTAATGACTTTCACAATGCAGCAGTGTAATATCCAAGGCACCGTGCTTTACGGCAGTATCATAGGCTCTGTCAATTTCCTCCAATGTGGCAAGTCCCGTTGACATGATCAATGGCTTTTTGGTGCCGGCACAAAGGGCAATTAAATTAAGATCCACAAGCTCAAAGGATGCAATTTTGTACACGGGACAGTCATTTTTTTCCAAAACTTCAACATCCTTGTTACAAAAAGGCGAGGAAAACAAGAAGATCCCATTGTCTTTGGCATAGCTGAACAGGGGTTTTACAAAAGACCTTGGCGTTTTGGCCTTTTGATAGAGCTCATAAAGGCTCTGGCCCTGCCACAGGCCGTCTTTTAGCAAAAACTCATCACGCCTTGAATCCAAGGTAATACTGTCAGGCTCATAGGTTTGAATTTTGACAGCATCCGCACCTGAGGCAGCAGCAAGGCTCATAAGTTCCATGGCCCGCTGCAGCGAGCCGCCGTGATTTCCGGAAAGCTCGGCTACAATTACAGGTCCAGCCTTTTTCTTTTCATAAAGTCCCATAACAAGCTCCTTAACCGTCTTATGCTGCCCAAAGTCCCAAAACTGAATCAATCAGGCCCTCCTGATGATGTTCTTTGGCTATAATACAAAAAAATCCATTACCTAAGTCAGCATATGCAATTTGAAGATATTAGAAGGCTTACCCTGCCTGCCACAATTTCCCCTGTTGAAATGATGGGCCTTTTTGTAGAAGGGATAAAGCTTGCCTTATCAAAGGAATGCCGTTTATTTATCATAATTCCGATCTTAATCAATACCATAGTGCTTATTACCGGCGCCTATGCTGCCTATACGGGCATAAACTCCCTGCTTAGTGTCTATCTTGATGCCCTTCCGGAATTTTTAAGCTTTCTTTCTGCGGTAATTGCCATCGTTCTTTGGCTGTCGCTGGGCTTTGCCTTCGTCTATTTTTTTACTGCCGCAGCCACTATCATAGCCTCGCCTTTTTACGGCCTTTTAGCAGAGAAGGTGGAACTTATCACTTCCGGCACTGCAGGCAGTGATGATGGTATTGTAGATCTCGTAAAAGATCTGCCCAGAATCTTCCTGCGTGAGGTAAAAAAGCAGCTGTTCTACCTCCCCAGGGCCCTGTTGTGTCTTATATTATTTCTGATCCCTTTCATAAATATCCTGGCGGCCCCTGCTTTTATTCTGCTTTCAGGCTACATGGCAGCTGTGCAGTATTCAGACTATGCCTTTGATAATCACAAAGTACCCTTTAATACTATGAGAAAAACTCTGGGAAATAGTCTTCTTTCCACCTTTATTTTTGGAATTGCTGTATCTTTTCTTATCACCGTTCCGGTATTAAACCTTCTGATCCCTCCGTGTGCCGTCTGCACCGGAACTTTATACTATGCCAGACTGCGTCAGATAAGTTCAGATCCTAACTTAACAAACAGCTGGTGACTTAAAAAGGAGTGCGTGCATGTACACTTTAAGTGGTATGACCTTCACAGAAGGAATAGCAGCAGGAGAGGCCCTTAACCTCACCGCAGAAGGCGAGCGTATCTCCTCATATGAAAAAGATCCCCTGTTAGTGAATTTCGACCCCGGCTATGAATTTTCCCGTTTTAAAAAAATCAGTACGGAATTTGCCGAACGCCTAAGAAGGTTTATAGCAGGACCCGTGCCTGATACTGTACGAGATCTTTTCGGTGCCGTATCAGCCTATCTTACCAATCCTGAAAATACCGCGAAGATAAGAGAGATAATCTTCAGTGGAGATACTGCCGCCAATGCCTGCCGCAGTGTATTTTTGGAATATTTAAAAGTCTTTACCGACTCTGATGATACGGAATTAAAATCAAGGGGCCGTGAGCTTATGGCCCTGGCTCGGGAGTTCATAGCCTCTCTGGATTCTGATGAGACTGAAACCCTGAAAGTACCCGAGCTTCAAAGACCGACTGTGATCATAGCAAAGGATCTGACTCCGGCAAGATTCCTATGCCTAAGAACAGATCTGGTAAGAGCGGTGATTTTGGAGGGCGGCTTATCCTCGGGGCATCTGGGAACAGTGTTAAGAGAACTTAGGATCCCGGCGATTTTTTCAGTGACAGGAGCTACCTCCATTCCAGACGGCGAGCATGTTCTGGTTGATGCCAATAACGGCAATGTAATCATCGAGCCGCCTTCTGATACTACCATGGCAATGCTTAACCGGCAGCATTTCAGCGATGAAGAGATCTCAGATGACGTGGAACTGCCCATTATCCTGGCACCTTCAATAGGGGCCATGCGTGACCTTGAAGTCTCCCCTGGTTTTTTAAATCATGGATTAGGCCTTTTGCGCTCTGAATTTCTTTTTATGGGCTCTCAAACAGAACCTGATGAAGACGAGATGACCAGAGTTTTTACGGCATTGTTCAATAAGGTGCCCCAAAAAGCCCTGATAAGCGCCCGCACCTTTGACTTTGCAGGGGACAAAAAGCCCTTTTTCAGGATCATTACCGACGAAAGCGGTCCCCTAAAAGGTTACGGCGCGAATGTGGGAAGTGATCTGTTATCCAGGGAGTTAAGGGCCCTTTTGCGCTCTGCCCCTGACAGGGAACTTCATATTGTTTTTCCCTTAATTTCAAGAATATCCGAGGCCAATGCCCTGACAGCCCTGCTTTCAGATGCAAAGGAAAGTTTGGAAAAAACAGGAATCCCCCATGCTTCCTCTAAAATTGTTTTTATGATAGAAACTCCGGCAGCCGTACTTTCCGCCGCAGCCTTTGCATCATTGAGCTCAATGTGTTTAATAGGATCCTCTTCCCTTGATGAATATGCCTCGGCACCACGCCTGCCCGGGGACGCCTTTACCCCGGCTTTGGCAAAGATGATAGCACTAGCCTGCAAAGGCGCTAAAGATAGTAATGTCAAAGTAGGTATTGCAGGAAGATATGCCATCCGCCCCGAGCTGCTGCCATTTTTTATGAAGCTTGGGATCTCCTACATTACCGTAGATTCATATTCCATTACCAGGCTGCGGCAGGTCATGGAATCTAATAACATGACTGCCTTTAATCCGCAGTTTGATATCGATTTCTACAATAAGGTCATGTCTTTAGGATCAGGCCAAGAGATCTCTGCCTTAATCAACAGGCTTAACTACAACGGCTGAATCAGAATGTCACTGCTTTCTTACTTTTTTCACTCAACCCCCAAGGAAAAGGACGCTGATTTGGTGTTATATGCTCCGATAAGCGGACCTATTATCCCCTTAAGCGAAGTTCCCGACGTGGTGATCTCGGAAAAAATAGTAGGCGACGGAGTTGCCTTCATGCCCGAGTTCGATACCAACATTTTAGCTCCCTGTGACGGCACCATTTCAAGACTTTTGCCCGCCTCAAATGCCTTTGCCATCCGAACGGAACACAATATTGAAGTCTATGTAACCTTCGGGATAGGCGCTTTGGATCTTCATGGTGAGGGCTTGACCAGTCTGGTTAAAGCAGGCGATAAGGTAGGAAAAGGTGATCCTGTTTTGTATATTGCTCTAAGCCAGATAGGCAGCAGATTAAAATCTGCCGTAACCTCGGTTATTGTAGTGCGCACCTCAGGAAATATAGCCAACATCACTGTAGCATCCGGCATGGCAGTAAGTGCCGTCACCCCCTGTGTCTGGGTGTCCTTAGGCCTTTAAGACCCAAGGCAGGATATAAACCTGATGACACCCTGACCTTAACCTTCCGTTACCTGACCGAGAACTAACGGCTTTGCCTGCTGTTTTCTTTCTGCCCAAAGTTTACCTTCTTAACTTTATACCTGTGGGGAATAAATGAAAGAATCTGGTTTACCACAGGCACCTATTGATAAACTTCAGCTGGTTTTTAATCTTATCAACAGATTGATTGACCTCAACTTTTGTGCGATGAATGGAAGCGGTCTCACCGGGGTTTAACAGCTCGATGGGCTTAGACTGAGCTGATGAGATTCTCCCTGA
Organism: uncultured Enterobacterales bacterium; assembly: GCA_964399665.1. Lineage (GTDB taxonomy): Bacteria > Pseudomonadota > Gammaproteobacteria > Enterobacterales > Succinivibrionaceae > Avisuccinivibrio_A. Next base: position 23,585 of record CAYNSI010000007.1, read on the forward strand.
GCCTAAAAAATCATCTGTCAATACAATATGATCTTCAGGCTGCGGGGTGGTGAACATTTGAATATTCTTTCTTACTATTTCATAGAGTTGTTCAATATACATTTTGGTTTGCTGATTGGGCTCGTTCTGTGCCCCCTTCCGTGTTGACCAACCGCAATGTGTCAAAACAATGAGCTGGATTTTAGGAGTATGAACGTCTGAAGTTTGGGTTCGCCTGAATTCACTTGAAGGTTGAGACATTAAACTTAACAGCAGATTGAGCGAATTGATGGATTGCTGGTCAGTTCTTACCGGCACAACCAAGGCATCTACAGCGTGCCACACAAGATGAGTAGCGCCCGAAAAGAACGGCGATGTGTCTATCAGGCATTTTTTAGCTCCCACTTGTTTTTTCTCCCGATTAATTTCATCACGCAGAGAATACAAGATTGCATCAACGCTTTGCACTCTAGCCTCCCCAATCAGTGTGGAAGTTTGCGATAGGGCGGTGGCTAATTGTGTTGGCAAAACGTACAACTGAGCGGACGATGGAATAAAGTAGCTGTTTTTTCCTTTGAAAAAGTTATTAGTAGCATCAATTTTTTGGGCTACAAAAGCCGCAGTGCCTAGGCCAGGAATGATATGCGGTAATATCATATCGTACACAGTGGGGCGGGTACTATCGTAATATTGTTTATCATAAAAAAACGACAAGTTGCCTTGGGGGCAGGTGTCAACGATTAAAGCATCGTCTATCAGATAGCTGAGGTTAAAAGTCAATGATGTCTTACCTATGCCTCCCCTTAAATTACACACGGAATAGGTATCAAACTTCGGCAAGTTCAAGCGAGCTGCAGTACCTGAGCTAATATCAGCTTGACGTCCGAAAATTGATGAAGCTTTTGCCATTGCTGTCCCTCACTTTCTGGTTCTACTTTTTGTAAATTAGATTTGATGATTTTCTAAAAATCAGTGTAACTAATTTATTGGGTAAATTCTACTAAAAAATTTTCAAATCACTGTGTATGTTTGACCGGGCTAACAACCATAATTTGGATCTTACGCTAGTTCTTTTACAGTTCACCCGGGGCGGGGCCGGCTCAAGCTGAGGAGAGGGGCGTAGTTCCCCCGCGTATTACAAAGAACAGTATGCTGGAGTTTAATGAGTTGTTGTACGATGTTGATGCAGATGTCATCTGCAAAAATCAAGCTCGAATACGGCAGGCACCTTTCTTTACTTATTCAGAGACAACCGACACCATGCCATGGAGAGACGAACTTTGTCTTACCAACTCGCACAACCATCAG
>CAYNSI010000008.1:0-24461 GCA_964399665.1 uncultured Enterobacterales bacterium
GCTGGATCCACAAAAGCCCGGGGGTTAACAGCATCAATACGGACACTGCCCCGCACAAAAGCGCAAAGGGATTAAGCAGCGGTAAAAGCGCAGTTAAAAATACCCCTTCATAATGCCACCTGGCATCGTTATCAACCCAAAAAGGCAGACCCTGCAGCAAGTTGCCAAAAGCTACCCCAAAAATAAACATGGGAATAAAAGATCCTATGCCAAGGGCAATATCCCAATTGTGAAACCATCTTTCGGTGTCCCCGTGATTGCGATAATCAAAGGCCAAAGGTCTTAACCAAATGGCACCAAGCACTAGGATCATCGCCCAGTAAAGCCCCGAGAAGGAGGCTGCATACACTTCAGGCCAGGCAGCAAAAATAGCCCCGCCTGCTGTGATAAGCCACACCTGATTGCCGTCCCAGTGGGGCACAATGGTTGAAATCAGGGCTGACCTCTCTTTGAGGTTTTTCCCGCAGACAGGAAACAGCAGAGTGGAAACTGCCATATCCATGCCATTTGTCAGCGCAAATCCTATCAGCAGAACACCTACGAGCACCCACCACAAAAATTGCAAAGTTTCATATTCAAACTGCATTTTCATTACCCCCTGCAATTTGTGCTGTAGTGTCCGGTCCTTTTTTTACTGCCTTAACCATAAGACAGGTTTCAATTACGAAGAAAATCGTGTAAATCACAATAAAGGCGATAAGGGACAATCCCACATCCGTGGCACTTAACATTGAGGTGGCAAGATAGGTCGGCAGTACATCCTGAATTGCCCACGGCTGTCTGCCAAGCTCAGCTAAAAGCCATCCTGCCTCACAGGCAATAAAGGGCAGGGGAATTGACAGCATCAGAAGTTTGAGGATCTTTGGTCTTTGTTCAAGATCTTTTTTGTACCACAGGAAAAAGCCTGCCCCAAGAACAATAAGACCCATTAAGCCTGCAAGACCTAACATAGCCCTGAATGAGAAATAGGTAAGCCATACTGAGGGAACGCTGTTACGGGCAGCCTTCTTGATTTCAGCTTCCGTGGGATTGAAAGGATCTTTAGCATGCTCAACTAGCAGCAGACCATAACCTAAGTCCTGTTGATTGCTTTCAAAAACCGCTCTTACCTCATCAGTCCCTCTGCCGCTTCTTAATTCCTGCAGGGCAGCGTATGCTAAAGCCCCGTTAATAATCCTCTTTTCGTTGATAGCCACAAGCTCCCTAAGCCCTTTAACCTCGGCATCAAGAGAGTGGGTGGCAATAAGCCCCAGCAGGGCAGGAACCTTAATGGAAAAGGCATTCTCCATATTTTCTTCATCAGGAATAGCGAACATCGACCATGAAGCAGGAGGCTCCTGGGTATCATATTCAGCCTCCATGGCAGCAAGCTTGGCAGGCTGATGGGAAGTAACCTGCAAAGCTGAAAGATCTCCTGTTAGAGCAGATCCTCCCATGCCGCAAAGGGCAAAGGCAATTCCTATAGTCATGGAGCGCTTGCCTGCTAATACGTGTCTTTTGGAGTAAATAAGATAGGCAGAAACTCCAATGACAAAGACTGCTGCGGTCACATAGCCGCTGCAAACGGTATGAGCAAACTTTACCTGGGCAACAGGTGAGAAGACAAGTCCCCAGAAATCGGCCATCTCCATTCTCATTCTTTCAGGAGAGAAGGTGGCAAACTGCGGATACTGCATCCAGCCGTTGGCAATTAAAATCCACATTGCTGACAGGTTGGAGCCTAATGCCGTCAAAAAGGTAATGAACAAATGTCCTTTTTTGGAAAAACGGTTCCAACCTGTAAACATCAGACCTATAAAGGTGGACTCCAGGAAAAAGGCCAAAAGTCCTTCAATGGCCAAGGGCGCTCCGAAAATATCACCGACGTAGTGAGAGTAATTGGACCAGTTCATGCCAAACTGAAACTCCATGGTGATCCCGGTAGCAACGCCAATCGCAAAATTAATACCAAAGAGCTTGCCCCAGAATTTGGCCATATCGCGATAAACGGTCTTTCCCGTTCTCACATAGATGATCTCCATGGTAAAGATCATCCACGACAGTCCCAAAGTCAGGGGAACAAAGATAAAGTGGTACATTGACGTGATGGCAAACTGCCAGCGCGACAATGTGACTAAAGCATCAGTAATCATAAAAACTCCTGATCTTCTTTAAAAGATGGTCGGGAGGCAATAACCCAACATTTCGGGCAATAATACAGTTGCAAGTCATTTTTGTTAAGATCCCGTTTAATCATTATTCTCAACTGGTCTTTTTCTATGTTGTCTTTTTTTCATCAAGTAGGTTACAGCGGAGCTGCCATTGCCATCCTTGCTCTGATAGCGGTTTTCATGGCCATAAGAGGCGTGGTTATGATGCTCATTATCAATAAAATGGGCACAGCTTTTGTCGATAAAATTTCTCACGACTGCAAAGGCGTTCACGGTGATTTGAAAATATCTTTGATAAATTCCACCCTCTTTGTGGAGCTTAAAGGCATTTACTACGCCATGTACTATTTGAAACTATGTGCCGCGGCAGGTCCCCTTCTGGGACTTTTGGGTACTGTTTTGGGCATGGTGGAAGTGTTCTCATCATTGTCTGCTGAAACCACCCCCAATCCTGCCCTGCTGGCAGGGGGAATTTGGCAGGCTCTGCTTACCACGGTGATGGGCCTTTCCCTGGCGGTACCGGCACTTGTCGTACACTTTTTTCTGCTTATTAATCTTCGGGCCCTAAGAAACAAGATCCTCTTAAACGGGGTGGATCATGGATGATTTGGAAGATGATTTGGGGATAGATCTGACCCCGCTTATAGACGTCATTTTCATGCTGGTAATTTTCTTTATCATGACCACCACCTTTGCCCTGCCGGTAATCGAGCTTCAACTGCCAAAATCGGACACCTCACAGCATCAGGAAATTCAAAATGATGTCTTGACACTTACGATAACCAAAGAGGGACAGTTTATTTGCAACAGAGAAACAATAAGCCTTAAGATGGCAGAAGATCTGTTATCAGAAGGAAGCTTTTCGGGCATTGTCCTTAATATCGATGCCAAAGCTCCTGCCGAATTTCTGGTCATAGCAGCTGATCTTGCAAGAAAGTACACTGCAGGATCACTTATTATCAATACCCAAATTGTAGATGATTAATAACATGTCCCCTGCCTTGGCAGATCTTATCTCAAGAACCTTAGGGGGCCTTGGCGTCACGGCGGCGGTACTTATTATTCCCTATCTTTTTGAATTCCCTTTTCATGCCATAACCCCTAAAAGATCTGAGCCTCTTACCATAAGCTTTAATGTTCTGCAGGAGAAGACAGGAGCCCAGGGCAGTGAAAACTTAAATACCAAGATTGCAGGAGATTTAGGATCTGACGTTTCCATTGAGCCTTTTGATTCCTTTGAACCAGTATCAAAAGATGCGCTGCTGCCTAAGATAGATACAGACCCTCTGCCTTTACCTGAAAAAACTGCCATAAATACCGCAACAGCAGATCCGATAGATCCTAAAAGCATTACAAGCCCTAAAATCCCCTTAACAACCCCCGCCCCCTCCTTAGTAAAAGAAAATCCCGGGGCCTTTCTACCTGATACTCCCCAAAAAGATATAAACGAAGAGCCCAAAAGTATTTTGTCTGAAGAAGCCGCTCCCGTCCCCAAGAACAGGGATGATATCGTTTCTAGAAGCTCTGATCCCATCGGGGAACAGCCGCCATCATTGACGGCAGAAGAGCCTATTTTTAATGAGACATCCCCCTTAACAGAGCATAGCGCCCCGCAGGATGAGAAAAAGAATAAAGAGCAGGAATTTTTAAATGCCAAAAACCGTCTTTTGGATCTTATTAGAAACCATAACTCCTATCCAAGACAGGCAAGGCAGCGGGGGCTTGAGGGCAGCGTATTGTTAAGCTTTACCATTAAAGAGGGGCAGATCAGCTCCTATAGAATCGTAAAATCAAGCGGGGTCAGAATTTTGGATGCTGCAGCAGGCAAGGCTGCCAAAGATCTTATCGGGCTGACTATCGGCACTTTAAGCTTTGAGATTGAAGTTCCCATAGTCTATGTTCTGGTGGACAACAAGCCTTAGCAAAAACTCAGGACACCCTAAGATACCCTTTATGTTGAATTCCACATAACACTACTGCCAATACGAGCTGACAAAAGGGTGACAGATTGGCTGAGGCACTCACAACTCTTGTTGAGAGCGATAACACCCATCACCTTAAGCCGGCTTAATAGGTATAGGAAAATCCTAAAGTAAAGAATCTGCCGGGCTCTGAGATCAACTCTGAAGTGCGGTAATCCTCATCAAAAATATTCTCAAAAGTGCCGAAAATCTTAAGGCTTTCACCAAGAAAATTCATTCCCAAAGCAAGATTAAGTGTGACATATCCTGAAAAATGGTAATCATCAAAGTATGAGGCACCGTCAAGATTATCATTGTCGCATTCAGTGGCAAATCTGGTGAAAAGATCCACATAATAGGGATTGGCCCAAATATTATCATCAAAGCGCACTCCGGCACGACCCTTAAGAAGGGGGGTTCCCGTATCATAGGTACTGCCAGAATCGGTCTTGTACTGCCTTCTCATAATGGTAGTGTTAAGATAGGGCGTAAAATTTCCCAGATAAAGCCTTCCTGTAAGCTCCAAACCATAGGAAACCGCCTTAGAAATATTGCGGTAATAATAGGCCTCAAGTTCGGTTGGGATACTTAAAGTTTCAGTTACCTCTACAGAGTAGCTTCCGGTATGAACGGTATCAATATAGTCATCTGCCATGGTGTAAAAAAGGTTGGCATCAAGATCTCCAAGGTCGCTTTCATGCCTGAAGCCCAATTCAAAGCTGTCTGAGGTTTCCTCCTTAAGATTGGGATTGCCGCTTTGCATCTGCCCGGTGAAGGTAGTAAGGTACAACTCCTGCAGATTAGGTGCCCGGTAGCCCTGGGAATAGGAGAACCTTACTGCGTTTTCATCATTGATAATATAGTTAAGACCTATGGAACCAACCAAAAAGCTGTCATCGCGGTCAGTGCCCAAGGTATTGCCCAAGGAGAAGTCTCCTGCCCTCGTCTGCATGCTCATGGTACTGCTTCCTGCCCTGGTTTCCATATAGGTATAACGAAGTCCGGTCTCAAGGGTAAGATCATCGGTAATAAAGGTTCTTAACAAAGCGTACAAAGCATAAGTATCCTGCTTAAGATCCCGGTCATAAATGCCAACATCACCTATTGAAAGGGAGGCTCCGCTGTCGCTTTTTAGCTTGTCCTCTCTTACCTCAAAGCCTGTAATAAGATAAAAGGTATCACTTAAATTAAGATCAATCTGCCCTAAGGCCCCAAAGGTGTCCTGACGGTTTTCTGCATAAACAAAAGGACCTGCTGCAGATACCTGTGAGTTAAAGTCCTTGTCATTTTCCTGAAGGTAAAAACTTAAATCCGCTTTTTCAATCACATCAGACAATTGATTGAACTTTAAGTTAAGAACAGTTTTTTCCCGTCTCCATTTGGGAATGTTGGCAGTAAAATCCTCATACTGAGAGTCGGTTGAATCACTTGCAGTTCTTGCTGAGACATTGAAGTACTCATGAGTAAGCTCTGCGGTAAAGTGTCTTGAAAAATCATAGGCAAAAGCGGCATTAAAGCCTTTTTGACGATAAGAGGTGTTATCAAGGCGTTCATGGCCGCTTAAATAAACATCCCCCATATCACTGCCGAAGGCTCCTAATTTATAGTGAAAATCCCGGTAGGATCCTGAGGCATTTAGAAACTCGGAAAAACCTTCATGGGCACTGGTGTACATCGCGCCTGTTTCAAAGGACAGGCTCTTGTCACTGTAATCTTTGGTAATAACCTGTACCACCCCGCCTAAAGCATCAGATCCATAAAGTACTGATGAAGGCCCGCGGAGGATCTCCACGCGATCAACAAAATAGGGATTGACCAAAACCGGGGCTCCTGATTTGGTCTTAAAATCATCCACCCTGATGCCGTCTACCAAAAGCAGGGTGCGTGAGGCACTTTCATTGCGCAATGAGATCCGCTTAACCCCAGGAGTACCGTCAGTCTCCAAAGATACTGAAGTCTCATCAGAGAGCATCTCAGGTAAATTATCCCTGCCTGATGACACCATTTTGTCATGTTCAACCACGCTGACATCTTTGGTGGCTAAAAAAGGATCTACGGCAGTTTTGGAGGCGCTTATTACCACCTCCTCAGTCTTAATGGCAGCAGTAAGGGCAGGTAAAGAGGTAAATCCTGTCAGACACAGGGCCAAAGCTTTTAACTTCATTTTTCCTTATTATTCATCAATCAAGGCATCTACAAAAATCTCGGCCTTAAACTCACGCAAATCCTCAGCCTTCTCTCCAATACCAACATAACGGATAGGAAGCTTAAACTTATCGGCAATGGAAAAAACCACACCACCCTTTGCCGTACCATCAAGCTTGGTAAGGCACAAGCCGCTTACATCAACTGCCTCCTTAAAAAGCTTCGCCTGGGATACGGCATTCTGCCCTGTGGCAGCATCCAGCACCAAAAGTACCTCATGCGGCACTTCAGGGCTGATTTTTTGCATCACCCTGACAATCTTTTTAAGCTCATTCATAAGATGATCCTTGTTCTGCAGTCTTCCTGCCGTATCACAGATCAAAATATCAGCCTTCCTGGCAATAGCAGAATTAAGGGCATCATAAAGTACCGAGGCACTATCGGCACCGGTTCCCTGTGCAACTACCGCAACCTTGGCCCTCTCTGCCCATTCTTTCAGCTGCTCTACTGCAGCAGCCCTGAAAGTATCTCCTGCTGCCAACATTACCTTTTTGCCCTGATCAAGGTATTTTTGCGCAAGCTTTCCTATCGTGGTAGTCTTTCCTGCCCCGTTAACCCCCACCATCAAAATTACAAAGGGAAGATCCCCTTTAGCTTCCGTCTTAAGAGGCTGCTCACAGGGCTTGAGAAGTTCACATAAAATCATCTTTAAGCGCTGTTTTAACAAGGCAGCATCATGGAGTTCCCCAAGCTTTGCCTCAGAGCGCAGTTTTTCAATCACAAAAGCGGTAGTTTCAACTCCCAAGTCAGCTGTCAAAAGCGCCGTTTCCAACTCTTCATAAAGATCTTCATCGATCTTGCGCCCCTTAACCAGGGCACTTATGCCATAGGAAAGATTAAGCCTGGTCTTTTTAAGCTTCTCAAAAAAAGACATTTTTTCTGATTTTTCTGAAGTTACCGGAGCTTGTGTCTTATTAGTATCATCAGAGCCTTTATCTTCCTGAACTTTGTCTTGCTGCCAAGAAGAGCTGTTCTCTTCAGTATCAGCGACTCCTGTCCTATGCAGAGCTTCTTCATCTTTCCGGGATTTTCCATCTGTACTCTCAGGATCTTGAGATTGATCTTCTTTCCTTGCTGCAGTGTTGGAAGTATCACTTAAAGATTGCTTTTCTGCCGCAAGAAGATCCAAAGGATCTTTCCGACTAGGTTCGTGGTTTTCTGTTTGTGGATCGAGGTTTTCATTTTCAGAGGCCTTTTCAGGACTTGATAAAGATTCTGCAGTCAGCCCCTCATGATCGCGACTGCTTTTTTCGTCACGGTCCTTTTTTTTGGCAAAAATTGAAAAAAATCCGGCCATTGTTGTCACCTTTTGAAAAACTTCGGCTATTGTACCAAACAAGGATTGTTAAATTAGTGCGTTACAAGAGCGTAACAGCGTTCCAAAAGGCAGGCAGGAAAAGAAGATAAGGAGAGCTTTTTCCTATGAAACAGCAGGCTGCAGTGCGCATAATAGGCGGGATTTATCGGGGCAGAAAACTTGATGTTTTGCAGGATCCTCTGATAAGACCGACCCCTGACAGGTTAAGAGAAGATCTTTTTAATCTCATAAAAGATAAGGTAACAGGAGCTGTGGTTTTGGATCTTTTTGCAGGAAGCGGCGTCCTGGGCTTTGAAGCCTTATCCCGCGGAGCTTCACAAATTACCCTGGTAGAGAACCATTACCGCAATTATCTTAATCTCTGCCGTCAAAAAGAAAGTTTTAATAACCATGATGCCATAAGGGTGGTCAATGAGGATGCCTTAAGCTTTCTTAACCACTGCTCTATAAGCTTTGATGTTATTTTTTTGGATCCCCCTTATAAGAGCAATTTATTACCACAAAGCCTGGATCTAATTATCAAAAACAAGCTGTTATCAGCAGGGGGGCTTGTTTATGCCGAAAGTTCTGCAGGACACAGAACCCTCTTTAAGGGATTTGAAGTTGTCAGTACCAAAACTTCAGGGCAGGTAAGCTTTTGCATCTTAAAGAAAAGTTCCCTGCTTTCTTAGGCTCTGTCAGGCCAGCATTGAGGTTTTAACCGATCCCTCTTTTTGCTTTTCCAAAGGATCAGGACCATAGGCATTATCTCCTATGGTGCCTCTTTTGATAAAAAGAACCAGCATCCCCATATAAACCATGCCAAGAATTCCTGCGACCATAAGGACGTTTTTGATAAAGTCAGACTCCAATGACTCTTCAGTAAGGTGCGCCCCCAAAACCAATCCTGACACCGTAGCTGCAATGGGAATCAGCGCCCAAAAACCCGATAAATTAAGATCATGAAGTCTTCTTACCCACACGGAAATACTGGGAACCAAAAGCAGCACATTGACTGCATAGATCAAAAACTCCAGGGGAATTAACCTGAAAAAGATATCAAGCAGCACACAAAAGAGCATAAAGAACCAAAACTCGGCGCGACAGGCTCTGCCCCTGAAATCAAAATACCTTCTGCCAAGGCAAATCTTTACAGCTTCTAAAAAACTCATATCGATACTTAACTTACCCTTTACCAAGGATGGTACCTTGGTTTTTTACTTTACCAAAATCCTTGAGAATAACTATTTATCAGCAGAGGATCTTTTGCAGGCAAAGTCACTTTTTCAAATTTCAAAAAATCCTTAGGATTCTATCAAAATCTGCCTGCCTTAATTTAAGCCCTGTGCGGCTTACGATCTTATCCAATCTCAAAAGCTAAGAGGCGTCTTTGCATAAGATCTCCTGACAAAATTTCAGGAACATCAGCGCTGTGAGCTTAATCACTGTTAGAATCGTAAGCCCTATAAGCCCTGTTGCAAGGCCCCAGCGTCAACCTTAACAAAAGCAAATTTATCAACGTCAAAAAGCCCCCTGGTGTTCACCCTGATTTGCGGTATCACACATAAGGACATGAAGCTTAAGGTCATGACAGGATCGATGTCATTACTCACTCCAAGAGATCTTGCAGCCTGCTGCACCGCCCCAAAATCTCGAGCCGTAACTTGTGCATGGCAATCGGTCATAAGTCCTGCCACTGGAAGGGAGATTGCTGCCTGTAAGATCCCTTGCTGCACTACGGCTGCCCCGCCTCCTTCCTGTGCCACAGCGCGCACCGCACAGAGAATATCCTCATCTGAACCTCCTGCTGCCACTATATTGTGACTGTCATGAGCAATGGACACGGCAACAGCGCCTGCTAAAAACTTGCCCGCTTTGGCATACCCTTCGAGGATACCAAGACCCACAAGACCCGAAGCTTTGTGGCGCTCAAAAACGGCAATCTTGCAAAGACCTGGGTTGCTTTTAAGGTCAAAATTACCTTTTTCATCAACCACCACACCTGCAATCTTAGCTTCAGTGCAAAGATTATGAGGCAGCAATTTGATGATCTTAGCCTGTTTTGAGGGAAGGTTAATCTTAAGCTTGTCAGGATTAAGATCTCCTAAGTGCACGGTATTTAAAACACTTAAGGGGGTCTTTACTGCCCTTGAATCAAAAAGTGCCCTGCCCTCCTTGGCAGCTAAGACTCCAGAGCACCATACCCTAAGGGGTTTGAAGTCTTTGAGATCTTCTAGCAGTACCAGATCTGCCGTATACCCCGGGGCTGCCGCCCCGCAATGTTTAAAACCGAAGCATTCTGCAGTATTAATGGTAGCCATACTCACGGCAGTAGGTGCATCAAGTCCTAAGGCGACGGCATGGGCTAGGATGGCATTGATATGTCCTGTTTTTAGAATGTCCTCTGCATGCAGATCATCAGTGCAAAAACAAAACCTGCCGGCATTTTGAGAGGTTATTGCAGGAAGGATAGAAGCTAAACTTTTGGCAGCCGAGCCCTCGCGGACAAAAACATATCTTCCAAGGCTGACATGCTCTGCAATAAGTTTTGGATCCAGTTCCTCATGATCATTGCCTATTCCTGCTGCAAAATAAGCCTGCAGGCTGCGCCCTGCAAGATTAGGACAGTGTCCGTCTATCATTCTGCCGGTCCCAAGAGCTTTTGCAATCTTCAAAAAAAGATCCTCATCCCCCTCTAACACTGCCTGATAATTCATGACCTCACCTAAGGAGCAGACCCTCTCCTCTGCCCAGAATTCTTCAAGTGAGACAGCATCAAGACAGGCTCCTGAATCCTCAAAAGGTGAGCTTGGCACACAGGAGGGCAGGGCAATATGTATTTTTACCGGCAGATCCTTTGATGCTTCGAGCATATAGCGGATGCCATCTTTGCCGCAAACATTGGCAATTTCATGGGGATCTGCCACCACCCTTGTCGTGCCGCATGGCAGCACAGCCTCTGCAAAAGAAGGAGGCGTCAGTAAGGTAGATTCTATGTGCAAATGGGCATCCATCAGTCCCGGCACCAAAAAGTATCCTGTACAGTCAAAATGCTCTTTGGCTTTTACCTCATCCTTGCTGTCTTCAAGCAGGGCAAGAACTACCCCGTCTCCTATGAGTACCGTCCTGTTGTTAAGAATTTGTCTGCCAAAAACATCCACAACCTGAGCATTATGTAAGGCAAGATCGCATTCTTCTCTGCCTGCTGCCATAGCAGTTCTGTGCCTTAGGCTTTTGGCATCAACTATGAGTCTGTCCTGATATAAGGGCTTTTCATCTTTCATCAAAAATCCTCCGCACAGGACAAGGGAGCTTTTCATGGCTTAAGCAAGGCCTGAGCTGACTTTTAAAACGGCAGATTTTTCTGACCCCAAAATTTTTTTGCAAAGAGTTTAAAGCTCTGCTTTTCCCCAAGGAGGAGTCCTTTTGCAAAAATAAGACCCAAACCCTTATAAGAGGGGATCGTCTAAAAACTGCCCTTTTTAAAAGAAGGCTTCAAACCTGTAAAAAACCCCGCAGGAGTAAAATCCTGAGGGGTACTTTATTCTGACCTTAGGAGATCTTAAGTCTATTTTCTGCGCCTTTTGGCAAGCTCAACTACCTTAAGCTGTGCCATGGCATCTGCAAGTCTTACAAAGGCTTCTGCGTAATCTTTGTCTCCTGCAGTAGCCTGGCTCATCGCCTCCTTGGCAGCCGTGACGGCTTCCTGGGCCTTAGCTTCGTCAATATCATCAGCCCTTAGGGCAGTATCAGCAAGAACGGTTACATAATCAGGCTGCACTTCCAGGACACCGCCAGCCAGATAGATCTGATCTTCAGAGCCTTCTGCAGTAACCAGGCTTACCACTCCCGCCCTGATGGTAGTCAGAAGAGGGGCATGTCCGTGACGAATGCCAAGCTCGCCTTCAGATCCGGTAATACTCATGGCACGAACACGGCCTGAGTACATTCTCTTAACGCCGCTTACCACCTCAAGACGGAAACTGATATCTTCCATAAAGCCTCCCCGGACTACAGGCTCTTGGCTTTCTCTACAGCCTCTTCAATGGAGCCTACCATATAAAATGCCTGCTCCGGCAGACTGTCGTATTCACCATTTATGATGCCGTTAAAGCCCTTGATCGTCTCCTTAAGCGGAACATATTTGCCCGGAGATCCGGTAAACACCTCAGCAACGGAGAAAGGCTGGGATAAGAAGCGCTCAATCTTACGGGCACGTGCCACTGTAAGCTTGTCTTCTTCTGAAAGCTCATCCATACCCAAAATGGCAATAATATCCTTAAGTTCCTTGTAGCGCTGCAACACTGACTGCACTCCGCGGGCAACCTCATAATGCTCCTTGCCTACTACATAAGGATCAAGCTGCCTTGAGGTAGAATCCAAAGGATCTACAGCAGGATAAATACCCAATGAAGCAATTTGCCGTGACAGCACAATAGTTGCATCAAGGTGCGCAAAAGTAGTTGCAGGTGAAGGATCGGTCAAGTCGTCAGCGGGTACATAAACTGCCTGCACCGAAGTAATAGATCCTTTTTTCGTGGAGGCAATGCGCTCTTGGAGCGCCCCCATTTCCTCGGCTAAGGTAGGCTGATAACCCACAGCAGAAGGCATACGTCCCAAAAGTGCCGACACTTCGGTTCCTGCTAAGGTATAACGGTAGATATTGTCGATAAAAAGCAGTACATCAAGACCTTCATCCCTGAATTTTTCAGCCACGGTAAGACCGGTTAAGGCCACGCGCAGACGATTCCCGGGAGGCTCATTCATCTGCCCGTAAATCATGGATACCTTGTCAATAACCTTTGATTCCTGCATCTCATGATAGAAGTCATTGCCCTCACGGGTACGTTCACCCACGCCCGTAAACACCGATAATCCTGAATGGGCTTTGGCAATATTGTTAATAAGCTCCATCATGTTCACGGTCTTGCCCACACCGGCGCCGCCAAAAAGTCCTACCTTGCCTCCCTTGGCAAAGGGACAGATAAGATCGATAACCTTGATACCGGTTTCCAAAACCTCAGTAGTTGAGGACTGCTCGGCATAGGTGGGGGCAGCCCGGTGAATAACCCAGCGCTCTTTTTCACCAATAGGCCCTCTCTCATCCACGGGCTGTCCCAGGACATTCATAATGCGGCCTAAGGTTTCCTTACCCACCGGCACTTTGATGCCATCTCCGGTATTTACAGCCTCAAGACCACGGCTTAATCCATCAGAAGACCCCATGGCAATACAGCGCACCACGCCGCCGCCTATTTGCTGCTGTACCTCAAGAACAATATCAGGGCGTGATTGGCCGTCTCCTTTGATCTCAAGGGCATCATACAGCTCGGGAATGCTTCCCTCGGGGAACTCAACGTCCACGACAGCGCCTATGATTTGTACGATATTACCTTTCTCACCTGCTCTTTTTGTTTGTTCAGACATTTACGGTTTTCCTCTTTTTATTCAGACAGCAGAAGCACCGGCTACGATGTCATTAAGTTCCATAGTAATGCCTGCCTGTCGGGCTTTGTTGTATTCAAGCTGCAGATCTGATACCAGAGCCTCGGCATTATCCGTTGCCGACTTCATGGCCACCATTCTGGCCGCCTGCTCTGAAGCAAGATTCTCAAGCACTGCCTGGTAAACCATCTGCTGAATATAGCGATCCAAGATTACATTTAGTATCACAGCAGGATCCGGCTCGTAGATGTAATCCCAATAGTGCTTTGCTATTTCACGATCATCAGTTTTAGGAAGCGGCAGCAGCTGCATCAGTTCAGGAGTCTGAACCATGGTATTCTTAAAGCTGTTGTAGGCTATGTAGATTTTGTCCACCTTCCCTTCCAAAAAAGCCTGGGTCATGACCCTTACTGCACCTACCAAGCTGTCAGGATCCGGGTTGTCGCCAAAACCACCCTGCTGAGCCATAATTTCAATACCGACACGGTGAAAAAAAGCCGCTGCCTTGGTACCGATGATGGCGGCCTTAACCCCGATTTTTTGCTCCTTGTGCTGCAGAGAATCCTGCAATACTCTTCTGAAAAGATTGATGTTAAGCCCTCCACACAGCCCCCTGTCAGTGGAAACTACGATATAGCCCACGGTTTTTACCGCACGGGTGACCATGTAGGGATGAACATATTCAGTATGTCCTGCTGCAATATGTCCTATGAGCCTGACAAGTCCCTGGGAATAGGGACGTGAAGCATCCATTCTTTCCTGAGCTCTTCTCATCTTGGAGGCGGCAACCATCTGCATGGCACTGGTGATCTTCTGAGTGCTTTTAACACTTGAGATCTTGCTGCGGATTTCCTTTGCTCCAGCCATGGAAGTTCTCCTAATAACTCCTGGAAGACTTAAATTCAGTTATAAGATCGCCCAACTTCTTGACTACCTCGTCATTGTAGTCGGGATTGTCATCAATCTCTTTTATAAGAGCTGCATATTTTTCCCTTGCAAAAGACAGCAAGTCTTCTTCAAAAGCCTGGACCTTATTAATTTCCACGTCCTCAAGAAAGCCTTTTTCAGCCGCATAGATAACCAAAGCCTGCTCAGCTACGGTCAAGGGAGAATACTGCCGCTGTTTCATAAGCTCAGTTACTTTCTGACCGTGATCAAGCTGCTTTCTGGTGGCCTCATCAAGATCGGATGAGAACTGGGCAAATGCGGCAAGCTCACGATACTGGGCAAGTGCAGTTCTGATACCTCCTGAAAGCTTTTTGATAATTTTAGTCTGGGCAGCACCGCCTACTCTTGATACTGAAATACCAGGATCCACTGCAGGACGGACGCCTGAATTAAATAAACTTGTAGTCAGGAAAATCTGACCATCAGTAATAGAGATCACATTGGTAGGAATAAAGGCCGATACGTCACCTGCCTGGGTTTCGATGATGGGAAGTGCCGTAAGGGAGCCCGTTTTGCCCTTAATTCTGCCTTGGGTTTTGCCCTCCAGGTATTCGGCATTGACACGGGAGGCGCGCTCCAATAGTCTTGAATGCAGATAAAACACATCCCCAGGATATGCCTCACGCCCTGGTGGTCTTCTTAACAGCAGGGAAATCTGACGATAGGCAACGGCATGCTTTGAGAGATCATCATAGATTATCAGGGCATCCTCCCCGTTATCCATGAAGTACTCACCCATAGCACAGCCGGCGTAGGGAGCAATGTACTGCAATGATGCCGTTTCGGCAGCTGAAGCTGCTACCACAATGGTATTCTGCAGGGCACCTTCTTCTTCAAGTTTTCTTACCACCGAAGCTATGGTTGAGGCCTTCTGGCCTATGGCAACATAGATGCAGCGTACCCCATAGTTTTTCTGATTGATAATGGTATCAATGGCAAGGGCAGTCTTGCCGACCTGACGGTCGCCGATGATAAGCTCACGCTGTCCCCTGCCGATAGGGATCATGGAATCAACGGCCTTGTAGCCTGTCTGAATAGGTTGTGATACTCCCTGACGGGCAATAACTCCGGGGGCAATCTTTTCAACAGGATAGTATTCGGAAGTTTCAACAGGACCCCTGCCGTCAATAGGCTGTCCTAAGGTATTGACCACACGGCCTAAAAGAGCGTTTCCTACCGGAACTTCCAGAATACGACCGGTGCTTTTTACCTTCATCCCCTCTGAAAGATGGGAATATGGTCCCATTACAATGGCACCTACCGAGTCCCGCTCCAAATTCAAGGCAAGGCCGTACAGCCCGTCTCCAAAATCGAGCATTTCACCCTGCATAACATTAGCAAGACCGTGAATACGCACAATACCATCATTGACGGAGACAATAGTGCCCTCATCTCTGGCTTGTGTCACAACTTTAAACTGCTCTATCCTCTGCTTGATTAGATCAGCAATTTCAGTTGAATTTAACTGCATTTTTTACTGCCCCTTGTCATTTAAGAGTTGCAGACAGGCTGCTTAAGCCTGCCTTTACGCTGGCATCTATCACTTCATCGCCGATTTTTAAAACAGCCCCGCCTATGATCGCAGGATCGATTACGGTAGTGACATTGACCTTGCAGCCGTGCCTTTGCTCCAGTTTTTTGCTTATGGAATCAAGATCATCTTTTAAAAGCGGTCTTGCCGAGATCACGGAAACTTCAAGGACCCTGTCCAATTCCCTGCGAAGACGCAAAAACTCCTGCAAGATTTCAGGCAGCACGTCATAGCGCATGTTCTCACTTATGACAGCAAGAAAGTTTCTGCCTTCATCATTGATGATGCCCTCAAGAAGTTTTTCAAAAGAGACCTTGGCGCTTTCAGGAGACGCAGCATTTTTCAAATAGGACAAAAAAGTCTCATCACTGCATGATAATGCCATGGCATAGAGCATCTCCTGCCACTTATCGAGGGAATCTGCTTCCCTTGCAAGATCAAAAACCGCTCGGGCGTACGGCCTTGCGATAGTAAGATTTTCTGCCATCAGCCCCTACCTCTACAGAGCATCAAGGATTTTCCTGACCATTTCCTGATCGGACTTCTCATCCACTTCTTTATTCAGGATTTTTTCAGCACCCATTACTGCCAAATTGATAACTTCAGCCCTAAGTTCCTCGCGGGCCTTGTTCTTTTCAGCTTCAATTTCGCTTTTGGCTGATGCGATGATGCGGTTCTTTTCATTCAAAGCTTCCTCATTGGCCCTGTCGATAATCATTGAGCGCTGTTTTTGGGCATCCTCAATGATCTTTGCCGCTTCTGCCTTTGCCTGACGCAATGCCTCGGTGGCTCCCGACTGGGCAAGCTCCAAACTCTTTTTTGCTTTCTGTGAAGCTTCAAGACCGTCTGCAATCTCCTTTTGTCTTTTTTCGACAGCTCTCATAAGAGGGGGCCAAACCCACTTCATACAGAGCACAACGAAGATGACGAATGCTACGGCCTGTCCTAAAAATGTTGCATTTATTTCCAAGGTGGAAGCTCCCTCAAAGCTTTATGCTTTGATGTTTTGGTTTAAGCTGCGACTGCAAACATTACGTACATGCCAAGACCCACTGCAATCATTGGGATTGCGTCAACAAGGCCCATGACAATAAAGAACTGGGTGCGCAGCAGGGGAAGAAGATCCGGCTGGCGGGCAGAACCTTCAATAAATTTTCCGCCTAAAATTCCGATACCTATGGCAGCACCAATGGCAGCAAGACCCATCATCAATCCTGCAGCAAGGAACAACAAAGAAGTATCCATCTATTATCTCCTAAAAGAATATGTAATTTTTTATTATCAAGGTTAACCCTCTTCACTGGCCATTGATAAGTACACAATAGTCAGTACCATAAAAATAAAAGCCTGAAGCGTTACTATCAGAATATGGAATAAAGCCCATGGCACATTCAGAACCCACTGGATCCACCACAGGGGAATCAAGGCTATCAAAATAAAAATCATTTCCCCTGCATACATATTCCCAAAAAGTCGCAGTCCAAGGGATACCGGTTTGGAAAGCAGTGAGACACCTTCTAAGATGAAATTTACCGGAATGAATACAGGATGATGGAAAGGATGGAGCGTCAGGCTTTTTATAAAGCCTAAAACACCGATATTCTTGAACGAAAAGGCAAATATGAGCAGAAATACGCCGCAGGCCATGGACAGGGTGATATTAACATCAGCAGAAGGCACCACCCTAAAATATGGCACTCCTAATGCTGTTGCCAGCTCAGGCAGTAAATCTATGGGCAAAAGATCCATGATATTCATCAGGAAAACCCACATGAATACCGTAAGGGAAAGCGGGGCTATCAAAGTGCTTTTTCTTTTGAAGATTGAAGTTACGGTATCCTTTACAAAGATAAAAATCATCTCCACAAAACACTGCAGTTTCCCCGGGACTCCTGAAGTAGTTTTTTTGGAGGCATAACGGAACAACAGCAGGAAAACAATTCCTAAAAGTACCGTAAGTCCTAAAGAATCAAGATTAAGGGTATAGGGATTAAAAAGTGACGATGATGAGGAAGATCCACTCTGTGGCAGAACGGCAATACAGTTTCCTGAACCCAAATCTCCCACATAGCACTTTTCAAAACCGACCTGCTCAAAACATTCCTGCTGTGACTGCCCTGCAGCAAGACACTGCTCAAAAGCTGTGCTGTCTGTAGGTTTCAAACTGTCTACTATCGAACCGTCTCTTAGGTCTACCTGCAAAAAATGCAAGTGATGGCCGATATATTCCTGGGAACTATGCTCTGACGACATATTGGTACGGCACCTGTTTATCTGGTAATAAAACTTCGCAAGATCCAACAGGGAAAATGCTGACGTTAAATAACCTAAAAAATTGACACTCCCCATGCCTAAAGGCAGGGGATTCTCGCTTCTCCCACCACAGCCCCCTGTTTTTTGCTTCAGAAGGTCTTACACGATGTCAACGAGCGTAAATTCGGGATAGTCTCTGCCCTATGCAGAGACTAGTCTACAGTATACAGATAGTTAATGCAAACAAAAGCATGCTAAGCTTGCGCAGGAGCAGCTTATATCCCCACCGCTAAAGCTGGGTTTTACGCCGCATTTGATAAAAAAGAGTTTTTGCACTAGCATTTGGGATCTAATTTTAAAAAAATCAGCTGCTGGAGCATAACCGCAAGAAAAAAAGATACAAAACAAACTGTTAGATCACAGGGTATAAATTTTACTATCAAACCCAAAAATATTATTACGAGTAAAAATTTTACTATAACCGCAATAATAATCCTTTTTAGTACAAAATTTATACTAATAAAATCCTCAGGGATAAACCTTCCTATCATAAGATAAATGCAGAAGGGGACGGCATAGGAAACAATACCTAAAAAGGAAGATACCGCATAAAAAGGCGCATTGTTTTCAGTAACAAGGGCGGTAACTGCCCAAAAAAGGGCCAGTACTGCTGATAGAACAAGAAAGAACACCAGGTTCTTTTTTATAAGGACAGCAAAGCTTTTTTGGGATCTTAAATACCAGGACAAAATATCCCCCGGATATTCTCAGGCCAAAACGGCTTATGGTCAAAACCTAACTTGTAAAAATTTAAGTTTTTATCTTGGTAAGACCAAAAGTTTTCAGAATGCTGTCCAACTGTTCCTTATTGGCATAGGAGAGGATAAGTTTGCCCTTGTCTTCCCCTGATACTGAAAACTTTACTTTGGCACCCTTGAACACTGCAGCAAGCTTTTTTTCAAAATCATCAAAAAGAATGGGGCGGAAGCTGCGGGGTTTTTCCCGGTTGGAATCCTTATCGAGTACCTGCTTGATAAGAAGCTCAGTTTGTCTGACATTAAGCCCCTTTTGCACCACATATCTTGCAGTTTTTGACTGCACATTTTTATCTTCTATGGCAAGAAGGGCCTTGGCATGCCCGACGTCAAGCTGACCTGCAGCCACATATTCCTTGACGGCCTCATCCAGATTATTAAGACGAATAATGTTGGAAATAGAGCTTCTTTTCATTCCCAAAACCTGGGCAAGCCCCTCCTGGGTTAAGGAACACTCCTTTAAAACCATGGCATAGGCTATAGCCTGTTCAATGGGATTTAGATCCTCTCGATGCAAATTTTCTATTAAGGCTGCAGCATAGGCCTCCTGCTCGAGCATATCGGACACTATGCAGGGTACCTTAGTAACTCCTGCAAGTTTTGCAGCCCTATAACGTCTTTCGCCGCATACTATTTCAAATTTGCCCTTAACAGGTGCCTTTCTTACCAAAAGAGGTTCTAAAAGACCGTGATCTTTGATGGATTTTGCCAGCTCCTCAAGAGATCCTTCATCAAAAAACTGGCGCGGCTGATACTTTGAGGGCACCAAAAGATTAAGGGGGATATTTTTAAACCCTTCCTTGTGGGTTGACTCATCGGCAGCAACTTCATCACCTATGCTGGGCATAGGGCGGACCGGAGCATGAGTCTGATTTTCCTTGCGCTGTTTTGCGCTGTCGCTTTCACTTAACAGTGCATGTAAAGAACGACCTAAAGCCACCTAATTACTCCTTATACTATTAATTAGGGTTAACAGCCATACCGTCCCGCTCGGTAATCTCTGCTGCCAGGGCAAGATATGCCTTGGATCCCACTGATGATTTGTCATAATACATGGCAGGTTTCCCAAATGAAGGAGCCTCCGCAAGACGAACATTTCTGGGAATCACTGTCTTATACAGCAAATCACCAAAATTGTTCTTAAGCTCGTCTGAAACCTCTGATGACAGCCTGTTGCGGTTATCAAACATAGTGCGCAAAATTCCTTCGATTTTAAGCTTGGGATTAACCGCGCCTGCAAGCTGGGCTACAGTATCAATAAGCAGTGTCAGGCCCTCGAGTGCAAAATACTCACATTGAAGGGGCACTAAGATACTGTCTGCTGCACACATGGCATTTACTGTCAAAAGATTCAAACTTGGCGGGCAGTCTATCAAAATGTAGTCATAGCCCCTTTTTACATCCTCCAGGGCATTTTTTAATCTGAATTCACGAGCAATGTAATCTAAAAGCTTAACTTCCGCCATGGTGAGATCTTCATTGGCGGGAATGAGATGAAAGGAGCCGTTTGTTTTGGTAACAATGACATCACGGATATCAACACCGTCGATTAACACCTGGCAGATGGTTTTGTCATCCAAATCAAACTTATTAACCCCGCAGGCCATAGTGGCATTGCCTTGCGGATCTGAGTCAACCACCAGCACTTTTTTCTGCATGGCAGCCAATGATGCTGCTAAATTAATACAAGTGGTAGTCTTACCTACTCCACCTTTTTGGTTGGCAATTGCAATGATCCTGGCCATAAAAATTCCTGACTAATCTGTGACACTAAGAAAAACTGCTTGACGCTGAGCCTCCAGCATCGGCACCCTCAGAGGCACTATTTTCATGATTTTAACACCTTGAGGAACTTCCTTTAACTCTTGATCGCCGAGATTTGACTTCATAGCAAGTAACATACCATCTTTTTTCAAAATCCTAAGACAAATATCACATATTTTCCCCAAAGATGCGAATGCTCTAACAACCACACAGTCAAAAAATTTTTCGGTTATATTTTCAATTCTTTTGTTAATAACAACGACATTATCAAGCGCCATCTTTATTACCGCCTGACGTACAAAGGCAGTTTTTTTGGAGGCAGAGTCGATAAGATAAAATTTCCTGTCAGGATTTAATACTGCCAGCACCAACCCTGGAAACCCTGCTCCGGTTCCGGCATCTGCTATCTCTTCGGCATTTTGAGGAAGCAGACTGCTTACTACCGCAGAATCAAAAATATGCAGCACCACCTGATCAAAGGGATCTCTTACCGAGGTTAAATTAATTTTGTCATTCCATTGATTCAAAAGCATAATAAGAAGCACCAGCTTGTCTGCCTTATTATCATCACAAGCTATATTTGCCTCATTTAATCCTGAGATTATGTATCTTTTAAGCTCCAATCCCAATTCAGCCATGCTTGATGTTTCCCAAATTTGCCACCAAAAAAACTCTTGAACTTAAACCTTAAGATCTGATTTTTTAAGGTGTACCAACAAAATGGAAATGGCAGCCGGAGTAACCCCGCTGATGCGCGATGCCATCCCCAGGGTTTCAGGCTTAAATTCATTAAGCTTCTGAGCTACTTCATTTGACAAAGCCTTAATGCTGCGGTAGTCAAAGTCCAAAGGAAGCATGGTTTTTTCATGCATTTCATGCTTTTTGATCTCCTCCTGCTCATGGGCAAGATACCCCTGGTATTTTATTTGGATCTCAACTTGTTCTGCAGCCTTTTCATCACAGGCAATAGGATCCATCCTGCAGCTTTGTAAGAGATCTTTTAAACTTACTTCAGGGCGTCTTAGGATCTCCTCTAAGGTCTGCTCTTTTGAAAGGGGAGTGTTGAGCACCTTATCTGAAAGAGCCCTGCCCTCAGAAGTTAACGGCCTTACAATAGTCTGCCTTAACCTTGCTTTTTCCTTTTCTATCTGAGTTACCTTATTTTCAAACAAACGCCACCTGTTATCATCAATAAGTCCCAAATCCCTGGCAGCAGGCGTTAAACGAAGGTCGGCATTGTCCTCTCTTAACATCAGACGGTACTCTGCCCTGGAGGTAAACATACGATAGGGCTCTGAAGTTCCCAAAGTACAGAGATCATCCATCATGACTCCCATGTAGGCCATGCTTCTTGACGGAAACCAAGGATCTTTGCCCTTAACGAACAAGGCTGCATTGATACCTGCCAAAAGCCCCTGAGCTGCAGCTTCCTCATATCCTGTGGTACCGTTAATCTGACCTGCCAGAAAAAGTCCTGAGATTTTTTTGGACTGCATAGTGACACTTAACTCCCGCGGATCATAAAAATCATACTCTATGGCATACCCAGGTCTTGCTATAACGGCATTCTCAAGACCTGCTATGGAGCGGATGAACTTTTCCTGGATATCAAAAGGAAGAGAGGTGGAGATCCCGTTTGGATATACCAAAGGTGAAGTCAGCCCTTCAGGTTCTATAAAAATCTGATGGGAATCCCGATGAGGATACCGCACCACCTTATCTTCTATAGAGGGACAGTAGCGAGGACCAGTTGAGGTTATTACCCCTGAAAATAGGGGGCTTCTGTCAAGTCCAGATCTTATGATCTCATGGGTTTTCTCATTGGTTCTTGTTATGTGGCAGGTTATCTGCAAAGGATGTACAGATTCATCATCAAGAAAAGAAAAGCAGGGAAGGGGCTCCTGCGGCTCCTGCGGCTGCATTTTTGAAAAGTCAATGCTTTGTGCCATTAATCTTGCAGGAGTTCCGGTTTTAAGCCTGCCTGCCTTAAGCCCCAAATTTTTAAGATTTTCTGCAAGCTCAATTGATGAAGGATCTCCTGCTCTGCCGCCTTCATAATGATTAAGACCTATATGAATAAGCCCGTTTAAAAAGGTTCCGGCACAAATTACCACTGCTTTTGCATAAAATTTGATGCCAGCTGCCGTATCAACTCCGCACAGAGTGCTGCCATCAAATAAAAGTTTGGTACAGGGCTGCTGAAATAACACCAGATTTTGACAGGAGGATAAGGTCTTTCTCATAACCTCCTTGTAAAGATGGCGGTCCGTCTGGGCTCTTGTGGCCCTCACGGCAGGTCCCTTTGAAGAGTTTAGGGTGCGAAACTGGATGCCTGCCCTGTCTATCGCCCCCGGGCATACTCCCCCCATGGCATCAATTTCTTTTAAAAGATGCCCCTTGCCAATCCCTCCAAAAGCAGGATTACATGACATTTCACCTACAGTCTCAAGATTGTGGGTTAAAAGCAGGGTTCTCATATTCATGCGCGATGATGCGCAGGCAGCTTCTATTCCTGCGTGACCTGCTCCTACTACAATAATGTCAAAAACTCTTAACTCTTTCATCTTAAAAAATAAAAAATAATAAAAAAACTTTCCTTACCTAAACCGCATCATCCCAAACTTCATGTTTTTTAAATTTTATTTTCGCTGATATCGATGGTAACCATGGTTTTGCTGCGGTAAAAAGTTAGAAACTTTATAAACTTATCTTCAATTAACAAAAAGCTGCTTTCATGTTCCTTTCTTAATTTTCTAAGTCTTACCTTATCAAAAGGATTTAATTTGATGCTCTCTTCCAAATACTTAAGACGGCAGAGTATTTGGGCATGGACAAAGGAGAGGATCTCTTCAAGGGGGCTTATTATTTTATCCTCAAGACTCCATGAGGGAACGTATTCCAACAATACCCTTCTTTTTGCAAGGATCAGGGATAAAGTGTACAAAAATGCCGTCAAAATGGTTTTTTCTACAGTCTGATAGAAAGTTTTATCAAACCTTAGGCATACAGCTTTGGCCTCGTTCCAATCCCTAAGATGACTTTTGGGCTTTTCCAAAATAAAAGTTCTCAAAAGTGAGGCACATTTTAAGGTTTCTCTGGCAAAGAATATCTCCATCTCTTCTATTGCCCTTAAATCCTGATCTTTAAGCTCCCCTTCATGGTTTATATAGAAAAAAAGCCTGTCTGCATAATTTTCCAAGGCCGCCTGGTGATCAAGCTCATCATCCTGAATTTTTTTTGTCATCATGGCATTGAGGGACTTAAGCTCATCCATGACGGCTCCCTGATTGATATCATCGGCAATAAGAAAGCTAGACAAATGCAGCAAAAACATCGGACTTATGAGCCCCTTTCCCAATTCCTTAAAGGCGGTCAATTTTAAGATCCTGCCATCTTTAGTTAGAAAAGAGCCCTTGAGAAAGGCAGATTTGGTTCCTGCTATTATTTCAGGGGATAAGGTGGAGCAAAGTTTTCCTTCAATATCGGATCCTTTTTTCATGGCAGCAGACGCTGCTTTTTGAAATTTGTCCAAAAGATCCTCAAAACTGTCACAAGAATTTGCTGCCGTAGAATCCTTGGCAGTATTTTTAAGGGATCCTAAAGGGAGGCTTTTTTCACAAATGGTGTCGTTTCCTGCATTCTGATATTCAAGCTTTTTGTAAAAAAGGGCCTCTTCGAGCATTTGCTCAAAGTTTTGGCGCTTTTCCTTAAGGCCTAAGGGATCTTTTAACTTCCTGCCTATGACCTTAAGATCCTTTTTGCTCACAAGTCCCATAATAAATAAAATTTATAAAATATACTTTATTTATATTTTTAATTATCTTCTTTCTTATTATGAAAAGCTTTCCTGTTAGTTTGGTAAAAATTTTATAAATACCAGCATGTTATTTAAGTTTAAATGCTTTAGTTCCTATTTAAAAGCAGTTAGATTTGAAGTTGGAAAAAGCCTTTTTAATAACAGGCTAAATTTTATGCTCATTATCATAACCAAAGCCCCCCAAACTTTTTAAAAATTTTCCACAGGAATTTTCATAGATTTTCCCAAATTCTGCCCTTAAAAAAAATCCTCAAAAATTTTTACCACAAAACCTT
>CAYNSI010000009.1:0-22962 GCA_964399665.1 uncultured Enterobacterales bacterium
GTAAGCTTAAAAGAGTTAGTCCAATAAGGATCGTCTGCCCATGTAAGCCCGGAGTGTAAAACATCCCATTGCAGATGATTGCCAAATGCTTGATAAAAGGTCTGACCAGGGGCAGGTTTTACCGAGGAAGCAAAGTTCAGCTTAATTACTTTATAGGTCCCTGTGTCAGTCCATGGCTCATCTTTTTCAAGTTTAAGTCCTGCAAACCTGCCTTTGCCGTTTAAAAAGAGTTCTTCGAAGGTGGTAAGCAGCAAGGATTTGCCAAAGCGGCGGGGTCTTGAGAGAAAGAAAAAGCCCCTCCGTCTTGCCAAACTCGCTGCTAAATCGGTTTTGTCCACATATAGCAACTTTTGGTCAATCAGAAAGTCAAAATGAGCTCTTGAAACGGGCAGATTGTCTGTCAATGCCATGGTTTGTTCCTCCTGCGGCAGTTTAGATAAGAGAGCACATTATATCCTCTGATTTATCAAAAGAATTCCTGTTTCTCCAACTTAAGGGCCGGCTTATCTCCAACATTCAGCGCTTTGACTTTAAAACAGATCTTACAGCAAAACTGCAGTTCCGTCATTTTCTTAAGATTAATTTAGAAATCTTCTTCTTAACAATAAGTTAGCGCATGTGGCCTGTCTTAGTTTTTTTAAGCATCTGCAATTTACTGTAAAAGGCAGAAAACGAGGGTTCCTATGTCAATAGCAAAAATACACTGCCTAACTTTGTAAGCCTGGGTAAGGTTAGGATCGTAAGCCGTACACAGGCTGTCGCGCCCTTAAGATCCCCTGCCTAAATTCTCAAAATAGCTTCCCTGCCTTATGGAGATCTTTTCTAACTTGACAGGGCAAGTCTTTGTCTTACAGCCTCGAACAGAGCAATGCCTGCTGCCACGGAGACATTCAAAGACTCCACACCAGATGCCATGGGAATTTTATAAACGCCATCGCAGTTTTGTGCCGTCAAATGTCGCATCCCGTCTTTTTCAGATCCCATCACCAGGGCACATGAGCACTGCATGGGCGCCTGATAGATAAAATCCTTTCCCTGCCCGTCAAGGCCTAGGATCTTAATATTATGATCCTTAAGAGATTTAAGCGTCCTTGATAAATTAGTTACGGCAAAAAAAGGCACCCTGCCTATTGCCCCTGAGGCTGCTTTGCAGGCCCCGGCATTTAAAGCTGCCGAGCGATCTTTAGGGACAATTACCCCGCTGCATCCTGCAGCCCAGGCAGATCTCATGCAGGCTCCGATATTATGACTGTCGGTTACCCCGTCCAACACCAAAAATAGCAGGGGCTCCTTAAGATTTTTTTCAAGAAGATCTATTAGGTCATGCTCATCTTTGCCCGCAAAAGGACGGATCTCAAGCAAGATCCCCTGATGGACCGCGCCGCCGGTTATCTCATCCATGGTCCTTTTTTTAATCAAGCTTACCGCAGTGCCGTTTTCTTCCAGAATATCAATAATCTCCTTGATCCTCTTGTCTTCTTCACGACCTTTGACAACAGAGGCATTAAGAATATGCTCCATCGATGATTCAAGGCAGGATAAGACGGCATTGATACCGTATACCAAATCTTTTTTAGCAGTTTTCATGACAAGTTCAGGCTTTTTAGCATTCTTTTAATAAAGCTCTTTTTTTGTTTATTTTGGCGCTTTCTCTCCTTTTTTGACCCTGACTTTAAAGAACGCGCTTTAGGATGAGTCAGGGTAATTTCAACCGGAGCTTTTGATAAGTTTCTGCGCTTATTTTTAAGGGCCCACTCATCAAGAAAGACCTTAAGAGGATAGCGCTTATCATCCTCTTTTCCATAAGGGCTTACTGATGTTGCACCATGATAAGGCTGTTCTTTCTTATTAAGTTTTACGTCATCTTCAAGATCCTGCCTAACCTCACCTAAAGCAGGATCTTCCCTGTGGCCTAAAGTTTCTGATAACAATCGTGCGGCCCCTTTTTTATCATAATGGCTGCCTTTAAAATCCCCGGTGCTGTTACCACGGCTAACCCCAGACTTTTGATCCAATGCTGCTTTATTAAGACTTTGTGCCGAAAGCTTACCAGGAACAAGCAGGGTCTTAATTTCAGCCACCCCGGATTGTACCTCGCCATAAAGGGCGTCCTCGTGGATTTCCAACATCCTTTTTTGATCTGAGGGGCTAAAATCATCATCCACTTCTAACGGTGGTGGGGCTATCACCGTGACCCGGCCTTTTTTGCCATCGTCAATCCCAAGATTGATCTTTAAGGAGGCCGCATCGACATTTAAGATCCTTACAGTAACAAGCTGTCCTGCCTTAAAACTTTCCAAAGGCCTGTTAACCGGCAGATCTCCTACAAAGATCATGCCGTCAATGTAAAAATCAACCAGATTTACAAAGACCCCGAAATCTGTCGTGGCAGTAACCATGCCGCGCACATAATCGCCGATGTGCCGCTTTACCACCAGGCACTTTAGGCCGTTGTCGACATTCAATTCGGCTAAGGTGGCATTATTTTCCTTATCAGAGCAGCGCTCGCCCAAAACAGTAAGCTGCTCTTTGGTGTAGCTTAATTCTCCAATCTTAGAGAAGCTGCTGTTCTCCCTGCTGCACAGAATGTGCTTTATGACCCTGTGAAGCTGCAGATCAGGATAGCGCCTTATGGGGGAGGTAAAGTGACAGTAACAGTCTAATGCAAGGCCGAAGTGGCCGATATTGTCAGGAGAATACAAAGCCCTGCTCATGCTTCTTAACAACAGTAAAGAGAGGATTTTAGCGTCAGGGCGGGAGGCTATTTCTTTGGCAATTTTGGCATAATCCATAGATGTGGGATTATCCGGGACCGGGGATGCTACTGCGTGCACCGCAAGAGCGGTTTTTAATTCCTCAAGTTTTTTCAAGGTGGGTTTAGCATGCACCCGAAACAGCGTATTACTGCCGTTTGCAATCACAAATTCAGCAGCTGCCACATTGGCTGCAATCATACACTCTTCAATAATAAGATGGGCATCATTGCGCTCTTTTGGGATTATGCCGTCAACTTCTAAACTTTCATCGAAACTAAAACCTGTCTCATCACCTTCAATGCTTACCGCGCCTCTTTTGTCACGGGCTTTTTTAAGGCATAAATAAAGCTCGTAGAGATCTTTGACATGCTCGATGACGCTTTTATGATCCTCAAAATCGGTAACACCTTCTGTGATCATTTTATAGGCTTCATTATAGGTAAGGCGGGCATGGGATTTCATTACAGCAGGATAGAATTTATAGGCCTTAATAGTCCCCTGCCTGTTGATGCCAAGCTCACAGACCATACAAAGCCTGTCAACCCCGGGATTTAGGGAGCAGATCCCATTGGAAAGCTCAACAGGAAGCATGGGTACAACGTAATAGGGAAAGTATACTGAAGTAGTACGGTTCAAAGCCTCGGCATCCAACAGAGTGTGAGGCTTTACATAATAGGAGACGTCGGCTATTGCCACATAGAGGGTGTAGCCTGTGCGCCCCTTTTTGACATATACGGCATCATCAAAGTCCCGGGCATCCTCACCGTCAATGGTAACCAAAGGAAGATCTCTTAAGTCCACCCTGCCCTTAAGATCGGCATCTACAACCTGTTGGCTGACCCTTTTGGCAGCTCTTTTGACATTGTCGGGAAACTCAGGATTAATGTCATAAGACAACATGGCCTTCATGATAAGGGTTGCGATAGACTCAACCTTGGTTATTTCCCTTACAATCCTGACAGTGACGCCATACTCGGACCTTGTAGTAATTTGGGCAAGCACCAGGGCATGGGGGCTTAAATTATGGAAAATGCGATCCTCTGCTACCTTAATCTCACAGGGAAGCTCGGCTGTTCTTAGGCGGGGCCCCCAGGGGCCGTGCTCCAAAAAGCCCAACACATACTCTCTGGCCCTTACAAAGGAGCTTACTACCGCCTTTTTGAAAACGGCTGAGGCATAAACCTTTACTTCATCCCCAGGCAGCGGGTAGATCCTGCTTACAAGCTCATATGAGGTTTCATCATCGTATACTACAAAAGAGTCTGCCTTAAGATTTACCCTGGCATCAAATACCCTGGTGCCGTATCCTAACATTACCGCCCCCTCATAGGGAGATACCAGGGCTTCAGACTTAATAAGACTTTCAATTTCCTCATCCAAATTTGCAGGTACGGTCTTTTTATAGCCTGAATCTTTGATAAGCTGCTTTAAAGGGGCCTTGTGGTAGTCCAGAAAAGACCTAAAGTTAAGCAGTACAGCACGATAGAGCGCAGCCTGAAGTGAATTTGCCGGGTTTCCTTTGGGGGCATTGGGAATAGTATCCTGCAGTTTAAGTAAATCCTCTGGTTTATCTGCCATTCTTCTACAACCTTAAATCCTGGTGCTGTTTAATTCTCTTTTTGGTGATCATAGCAGTTTTTTCAATTGTCTCCCCGACCATGGGGATCATAAGAGTCAGCAGATTTATTGCAAGAGGATTAACATTACCTAAGACCCAAGGCCTGTTAAGACCTATCAAGGCGCAATTTACGGGTATAGGCAAAGGGCGCTGGACTAATTTGTGGCTTGTTAAAGAATTAGTAGCAAAACCGTAAAAGTTTTGCCCGAAAAGTTGTAAAAGATCTTATGCAAAGATCCAATCTTTGCTGCCTTTGACATGCCAGGCTGTCCTGCAGCTTTCTTCAAGCTGCTCTAAGATATTAAAAGCATCCACAATATTCTTACCCGCAACTTAGGACCGTGGCAGGCAGGAAGCCTGCAGCCCAAGGATCATGCAATCTTACAAGGTAACGCCGTCGCGCGCTTTAGTGGCAGGATCGCCAAGCTTTACCTTAAAGAAGGAAACAATCTGTTCTGTCACTACTTCTTGGTACCAAGGCAAATCTCCGTGAAAGGCATTTTCCAAGAGCACATACTGCACATCTGAGCCTTGTTCCTTCAAAGCCTCAAACATCTTTTTGCTTTGCAGAGGGCTGACCAAGAGATCTTTGGCCCCGTGCATTAACAGCATGGGCGGCTCATCCCCGTTGACATGATACAAAGGGCTGGCCTCCCGGGCTTTATCTTCAGTCTCAAAGACCGAGGCCCCGGCAAAGGTATTAAAGGCTGCCCCATTGATGAGCAGGGCCTCGGTGACAGCGGGGCTGTGATGAACTTTTTCAAGTTCTTCAGGCAAACCCTCGCCAATGGATAACAGATCGCTGATGCCGTATAAGGAGACCACAGCCTGCACCTGCGAACTTTCCTGCAAGTTGTCACCAACATCAAACTCTTTGTCATTATTGCAGGCTCCGAGCATCTGTACCACATAGCCGCCTGCACTGTCGCCCATGATCCCAATCTTATCTTTATCAATCCCCCATTCCTCTGCATGGGCTCTGATATAACGCACCGCAGCTTTGGCATCTTCTACGATGGCAGGATATTTATCAGGCACCACCCTGTACTCGCAGGCAGCCACAACAAACCCCTCCTGTGCAAGCTTCATTCTTTGCTGGGAGAACTTATCCCATTGTGCAGTGGTAAAGCCGCCTCCTGGAAAATACAAAATGGCAGGTTTGAGATTTTCAGTTTGCGGCACGAGCATGGTCATGTGCAAAGGCCTCACCCCGTTTTGGGCGATAACTTGTTTGTAAATAAGGCCTGAGATGGAATTTATCTGTGCACTCACAGGCTCGACGCGGTAAACCTGAGCACCCTCTGTATAACCCAAAAGATCTTGAGGAGCAGTTGTCTCTTGCGCCAAAGCCAAGGCAGAGCCCAAGCCAAACACCTGAGCGCACAGACAGGCTGACAATAATTTTTTCATACCTTCTCCTAAGTGTTTTTAATGTTAACTTTAGTCCATCTGCCCTAAGATAGCAATGCAGCGTACCATGGCGAGCACCAACAAAGGCTCTCAAAATTTCGCAGCAACAAAAGAAAACTGCATATAAAGAAAAATAAGCTATTTTAAACAGCATTTACATGGCGTTTTCTTAAAAAATGAAGCCCCGCCCAACAGGGCGGAGCAGTCACCATGAAGATAAAAATCCTTAA
The DNA here is from genome assembly GCA_964399665.1 of uncultured Enterobacterales bacterium. Taxonomy (GTDB): domain Bacteria; phylum Pseudomonadota; class Gammaproteobacteria; order Enterobacterales; family Succinivibrionaceae; genus Avisuccinivibrio_A. The sequence goes on from CAYNSI010000009.1 coordinate 6,015, forward strand.
ATAAGCCTTATTGGTTAACTGATAGTTACAATATCTTTGCTGTCTTTGACATACCAGGCTATCCTGCAGCTTTCTTCAAGCTCCTCTAAGATATTAAAGGCATCCACAATATTCTTACCCGGAACTATAGGGCCGTGATGGGCAAGCAGGAAGCCTGCAGCATCATTAATATGCTCTTTCATCATGGCAAAAAGCTCTTTTGATCCAGGCGGAGCATAGGAGATCAGCCCCACTTTTCCAAGCTTCATCTCAAGATAGGGAGTGTACTTGGGGATCACATCACAAGGATCTTGGTGAGGTACGCATGCCCATAAAGTTGCATAAAAGCTGTGGGTATGGAGCACAGCCCCAATATTGGGATCTTTTTGGTAGAAGTACTGATGTAATGGAGCCTCTTTGCTTGGTTTGCGACCTTCAAGCAGTCTGCCTTGAAGATCTAAAACTGCAAAATCATCCTTGGTCATTGTCCCAAAGGATGCACCAGAGGCTGAGATTACAATATAAGAACCTACCTTAAAGCTCAGGTTGGCAGAAGATCCCGATACTTTATTACGCATAAAAAGGGCATTTGCCACAAAAAGAGCATTCTCAATTTCAAGCTGCGCTTCCTGCTGTTGCAAAATTTGCATGATATCTCCCAGCTATGCGGTAAAGTTCAAGGCAGTATCAAAAAATTGCGGATCTCCAAAGTTCCCGGATTTGAGCACCAATCGCAGCTTGGGATTTTTTGAAGGCACCATGATAGGAACGCCAGGGGCAACACTTTCTCCTATTAAGTAGCCGTCTGCAGGCAAAGCCTTCATAACCGCACCTGAAGTTTCTCCTCCTGCTACGATATAGCGGGTATAGCCGTCTGCAAAAGCTAATTTAGTAAGTTCGGTCATGAGTTTTTCAATGGTACCTGCAACGTTCTCAACTCCGTATGCTGCTTGAATAACTTTTAACCGCTCCGCAGGTGCCGAAGAATAGATAAGACAGGGCTGACCAAAAACTTTGGCCTGATCCCAAAGCTGTTGTGCCGATAACTTCCCGGCCATCAAAAGATCAACATCAATTTCAATGGCAGGATGGCCGTTTTTCTTAAAGTTCTCAATTTGTCCTAATGTTGCTACAGAGCAGGATCCTGCAAGAATTAATGCTTTACCGGTAGTCTTTGAAGGCGGCATATGGCTGTGGGTTTCAGGTGTTTTTCCTAAATATTGTTCCCCAAGGGCAGTTAAGATCCCCGAACCACCGCTTTGAACCTTCATATGCCCAAAAACTTTGGCAATCTGCCTGGCATCTTCATCACAGGTATAATCAGGAATGATGTAGTAATGCTCATTATCAGCATCAAGCTTATTAAGATACTCTAAAAGTGCCTTTTCATCAAAAAGCATCTTTTTATCAATTATATAGGCTTGATATTTTGATTGTGCCTCCATGAGATTTTTAAGGCTGGAATCCCACATTGGAGTTAAAGGATGGTTTTTCATCGGACTTTCTGCAAGAGGCGTCCCATTAATATACAAAATCCCATCTTTAACAATACGGCCGTTTACAGGCAGTGCAGGACAGATAAAGCTTGCTTTGGCATCAAAGTGCTCAAGAAAATTATCCAGTATTGGGCCGATATTTCCTTTGGGAGTAGAATCAAAAGTAGAGCAATATTTACTGTAGATATGCAAAGCTCCATGTGCTGCAAGCCACTTGGCAGCCTCAAGTGAGGTGTCCTGGGCCTCAACAACGGGAGCCATACGGCTTTTAAGAGCAATAATAGCAGCCTCTACCCCTTCTTTTTCCAGATCCAAATCTTCAGGAATTCCGTCAAATAACATAGTCTTAAGCCCAGATTTGGCTGCAAAAGAGGCCGCATCGCTGGAGCCGGTGAAATCATCACCAACCATGCCTAAATAAAGTTTATAACTCATAGTTACTCCATTATTTTGCTATCGCTCAACCCAAGTTACCGTCTCAGGGATGTAGGCTATGATAAGCGCTACAAAAAGCATTATGCCTATAAGAGGAAGTACCCTGACACTTAGGGTCAACAAGGGAACCCGCGTGACATTACTTGCTACAAATAGTGCCGTGCCAACAGGCGGAGTAAGAAGTCCTACAGTCAGTATTATGACCATTACAACGCCAAACTGTACCAGATCTATGCCTACTGCCTGCATGGCAGGAGCCAAAATTGGACATAACAGCAAGATAGCAGGCGAGCTGTCAATGAACATGCCGCAGATAAGAAGAAGCCCCATGACAACCGTTATCAAAATATAGGGATTTGACGAAATTGATACCAAGGCTGTAGATAACATCTGCGGGATGCGTTCACTTGTTAGAATCCAGCCAAAAAGAGAGGTAGCTGCAATAATTATGGCAATAGCCGCCGTATTTACCGCAGCCTCAAGACATATAGGAATAATGTCTTTTATTTTTACTTTGCGGTAAACAAAAAGACTTAGGACCATAGCATAAACTGCTACTACCGCACCGCCTTCTGTTGGGGTAAAGACCCCGCCGCGGATCCCCCAAATAATCATAACCGGCATCAGCAAAGCCCAGATGGCAACACGGAAGCGATGTACCATTTCCATAAAAGGCACCCTTCCTTCAGCAGGATAATTATGCCTTCTGGTATACCACCAGGAGTAAACCAAAAATCCCAATCCGATACCAACACCGGGGACAATGGCTGCTAAAAACAAGTCACCAATCGAAGACTGAGTGGTAACCCCATAGATAATGATGGCAATTGAGGGGGGAATAATTAGTCCTATGGCACCTGATGCTGCCACCAAAGCAGCCGAGAACTCTACATCATAGCCCCGCTTTTTCATCTCAGGCACCATAACAGTCCCAAGTGCCGCAGTATCAGCCACCCCGGAGCCTGAGATTCCTCCCATGATAATTCCTGAAATTGCTACCACGTGGGCCAGTGAACCGCGAATACCTCCTACAATAGACAGGGCAAAAGCAATGATGGCTTCAGTAATACCACCTTTGCTCATAAAAGTTCCTGCCAGCATAAAAAGGGGAATGGCCATTAAAGGAAATGAGTCAATAGCCGTAAAAAAGCGCTGACACATGATATCCAAAGGATATCCTAAATAAAAACACGCCGAAAGAGAGGATACTGTCAAAACAAAAGCTATAGGCAGCCCTAATACCAGGAATAGGACAAAGGTTCCTGCCAACAAACCATAAAGCATGCTATTCCTCCCCTTTTAAAAATTTTCTACGCTCTTCTAAGAAAGTGGTTAGTGCAAAAAAAGTGAGCATTAAACCACTAAAGGGTATGATGATGTATACATACTGCATTGGTACTAACATGGCAGAGGAGATCTGCCCTACCCCGACTTGAAAGAGACGGATCCCTGAGTAGGCAATAAGAAGCCCGATTGCCCCTATTATCGTGTAGTTGATAATTAAAATAGCCATATGAAAATGACCCTTGCTCTTTTTTAAGAGCAGATCAATTGCCACATGTGCCCCGCGCTTTAAAGCCACCGGCAGGCCGATAAAGGTGATCCAAACAAATATATAGCGACCTAATTCTTCAGACCAGGTCAGAGAATTATTCATCAGATATCTACATATCACCTGCCAGAAGATGAGTAAGGCCATAGCAAGGATCAACAGCCCGCACAAATATGACAGCACCTTATAGAAAAATCTTTCTACCCTCAGCATGTCCTGCTCCTTATAGAAACCGGCACATCCTAGTAGGATGTGCCATACTTTAGGGGGAGTTACCTCCCAAGCTCTCTGTTAATACGGTATAGGAGCTCTTCCATACCAATGGATTTTGCATAGGGCTCATGAGCCGGGATTGCTAACTCTGCAAAAGGCTCAATATCAGGGTAATTGACTATCAACCCGTTTTTCTCAACCATTTCATTTAATAGTCTTTCAGTTTCAGTTAAGACCAGCCCATTTTCATATTCAGTTGCAATATTGGCAGCTTCAGCAATGATATCTTGTTGTTCTTTGGTCAATTGCTGATATTTTTTCTCTGACATAGATATAGTTACATACTCATACTTGTGGGCTGTAAGACTTATATGAGTCTGTACTTCCTGGATCCTGCCGCCATAAATAAAGGGAATGGGATTTTCCTGGGCATCGATAGTATGCTGCTGCAGGCCGGTATAAACCTCAGACCAAGCCATAGGTGTCGGGGTAGCACCCATTGCCTTCCAGGTAGCAACAATTGCAGGGATCTCAGCGACACGGATCTTAAGTCCTTTGATATCATCAGGAGTTAAGATAGGTTTATTGGCAGTCACATGCCTGGGGCCGCGATCCCAGAAGTTAAAAATACGGATCCCCGCATTTTTCAAAACATTACCTGCGATCTCCTGGCCAATAGGACCTTCGACAATTTTCTTGTACTCTTCGCCATTGCGGAACAGGTAAGGCAGCTCCAAAATCCCAATTGACATATCAAAATTGCCCAATACTCCGGCAATAAGGGCAAAATCAACTGTACCAATCTTCATGCCCTCAGCCAAATCGCGATCGCCGCCTAAGGTGGAATTGGGGAAAATATCAACTCTCATAGTCCCATTAGAGAGTCTTTCTACTTCTTCTTTAAACTTTAAGGATCCCAACTGCCATAAATCCTGCTCAGATTGAATATGGCCAAGCTTTAAAACAATCGGCTCTGCTGTGGATGCTGCTTGACTTGATTCTGATTGGGATTGAGAGCTATCGCCGCCACAGCCGGCTGCTGCCAGGGAGACAGCCGCAGCCATAGCAACCAAACTTGAGAACTTAAAAAGGCTTTTCATCTTATTCAACTCCTTAGGAATGTTAGAAACTTTTAAGGCTTGACAATGACCTTAATGACATTTTCCTTTTTATCTGCAAGGCAGCTTAATGCATCTTGTGCCTTATCCAGTGAAAACACCTGTGTGACATAGTCACTAAGATCAAGACCATTATTTACTAATTGCGCAGCTTCTGCAAAATACTTTGAGGCGTAAGTCATGGATCCTACAAGCTTTTGTTCATTAAAGACAAAACCATAGGTATATACCGGAATCTTACTGGTTATCATGGCGACAAGTCCCACAAGTCCCTGCTTTCTGGTACATAATGAGGCTTCATCAATAATACTTGCAGATCCGGCACAGACTAAAGTAGCATCAACCCCAACTCCACCTGTTATCTCTTTTACCTTATCTACCACATTATCTTTTAGCGGGTCGAAGGCATAGTTGGCACCGAATTTCAAAGCCATTTGGCGATTATATGGAGCAGTATCGGTACAGATAATATTCTCATAGCCATAAGCCTTAGCAACTGCCAGTGATAACAGTCCAATTGTGCCTGAGCCTAAAATGCATAAACTGCTGCCGCGTGTTCCCTGATCGATACGGTGCAGGGCATGCACTGCAACTGCCAAAGGCTCAATTAGGGTGCCTACCTCATAGCTGATGTTTGTGCCAAGTTTATATACTTTGCTTGCTGGTGCCGGAAAATATTCACAAAAAGTTCCTACCCACTTGGGGGTTCCCGGGACCATCTTCGACAGGCAGAGATTCTCACTGCCCTCATAACAGAAGTGACAATTCCCACAACCTAATTGCGGCTCTACTGTAACCCGATCACCTACCTTAACATTGGTTACTTTATCTCCTACCTGAACGATTTCCCCTGCTATCTCATGACCTAAAATAGCCGGAGCCTTACGAAAAGGATGAGAACCTAAGAAAAGATGAAGATCTGAGCCGCAGACACCACAAGTATGAGTCTTAATTAAAACCTGATCTGAGGTAATCTCAGGCACGGGGATCTCCTGGATTTCCACTTTTTTCAAATCTGTTACAACAGCTGCTCTCATGTAAATACACTCCACTTGACCAAAGTCCATGTTGCTTAAAAATAAAGCACTTGACAATTATAGTTAAGTATCAAATGTTAGATTTTGAGATCTTAATCAAAAATCAATAGCGATTATTTGCCATAGTGTGTCAATTTATGACAATAATGGGCAACATTACTGTGTCAATTTTGTACAATAAAGTCAGTACAATGTTAATCGTTTACTTATGATGCTAAGGATTTAATGGGATCAATGTCACCACAACCTTATCGTGTCCTTGCTATATGCCCCTATCGAGGGCTTGACAATATCATCAAAAAAACTGCCGGCTCTTTTCCCGAGCTTTCTGTGTTCTACGAGTTCGGAGAGCTTAGTCATGGGGTTGAAATAGCCTTACAGTATGTGACAGGGGAGATTGATGCCATAATCTCAAGGGGAGGAACTGCAAAACTTATTTCCCAAAAAGTAAAAATCCCCACCTTTGACATCGGCATTACTACTTCTGATCTCATCAACACTCTTACCTTAGTGAGGAACAGCGGCAGTAAGAAGATCTGCCTGGTTGGATTTACGGAAGTTACCATGGCTGCCAGGGGACTTGATAAATTATTGGGACGGACGATCCCAACTTATGTAATCACAACTACAAGTGAAAACAGCTCTCTTATGAAAAAATTAAAAAATGAGAATGTGGAACTTGTGATAGGAGATGCTACTGCTGTCCGCTATGCCTCAATTGAGGGGATCAACAATATCATGATCTCATCAGGAGAGGACAGCGTATTTCATTGTTTGGATACTGTGGTAACTCTTTTTAGAATGCAGAAAGATTCGCAGGGACTTGCCTCACTTCAGCGTAACATTATTAAAAATTTAGGAATTAGTTTCTTTATTATTAATCTTGATAGCACCTTATTGCACACGCAGATTGCAAGCAGTGATCTGATAAAAATTTCCTCAGATGCTATGCAGCAGATCTCAAGTGACTACGCCAATAAATTCAGTAAAGGCCTTTTGAGTCAAAAAACATTATTTGAGCATGAAGGTCACTCTTGGCTCATAGAATGTAAAAAGGATATCTTTAGATCCCAAGTAGTAATTTTGGTGACCTGGCAGAAATTTAATCATGTAAGTGCTGAAACTGATGTACTGCTGCATAATATTGCAGCTAATACCTACCCCTTCCAGGTTGAAAGCTTTAATTCCAGCGATGAAAAGATGCGCCAGGCTATTGCCGACTGCAAAGCATTTTCCCAGCAAAAAGAGCCTATCTTAATAGTTGGAGAGCTTTTTACCGGCAGACAAGCCATGGCCCACATGCTCTATAATCTAAGCTCTTTTGCCAAAGAAGGTATCTTTTTATTAGATGCCAAAGACTTTAGTGAAAGCAGACTTAAAGAGCTTTTTGAAACCTCAAGCTCCTATATGACATCATTGTCTATAACCCTGGTAGTTCGTAATCTGCAGCACATTGATAAGAGTTTGGCAGAACTCTTCTTGTTATACATAGGAAAAACCGGCTTTTGCCAAAGATCAAGACTAATCTGTCTTTTTGATGAAATCCAAAATCCTGCCTTGGAAGAGCAAATCATGCTTACCCGCTATCTTTTGAGCAATCTTAAGGCTTTGCTTATCAGCGTACCGCCATTACGAGAACGCCGCGGCGATCTGATTTTTTTAGCAACTATAGCCATAGGGGAAGCTTGTAGCATCAATGGCAAAGCTTGCAGCGGCTTTACCAAAAGAGCTCAGGAATTTATCTTAAATCACCCTTGGTATGGTAATCTGCACGAATTACGGGGCATTATCAGGCAGGTCGTGACATCTCTTAGCTCAGAATACATTGAAGATGTCGATCTTCAACGAGCAGAACAAAAATGGCAGACTTTGTACCTGCCAAAGGAAAATTGTAAGACAGAGTCTTCTTTTTTAACCGGCACCTTAGATGAAATTGAAACCAAGATCATTAATATGGTTTTGCACGAAGAAGGCGGCAATAAAACCAGGGTAACCAAGCGTCTTGGGATCAGCAGAAACACCTTGTGGCGCAAGCTCAAAGATCAGGATAAGGCCCTGCACGATCCTATTTAGATGCATCACACAAAAAGAAAAGCTTTGAAGTTATATCTGTCAAAGTCAAAAAGTTGAGTTCTTGTCAAAAATAGTGCGGCCAAAGAAGCGGACGTACCCAAGATGGCGGGGAACGCCGCTAAAATATGCAAAAGGCTTTGGGATCTTTAAGCTGCGCCATTTTGCCAAAAAGCCTCATATCACTCCCCCCTTTACCTTCTCCTACTCTTTTAGGAACAGTAATAACAGCTCATTTAAAAGAGCCTGCCCTCTTAAAGTTACCTTAAAACCTTCCTTATTAAAGGCAACAAGCCCCATCTTCTCTGCTTTTAAAAGAGGCTCCACCAGGGCCCTGTCAGAGGACTCATAAGGAAGAAAGACCCTCATCCTATCAAAGGTTACAGGCTCTTTTAAGCGCAGTCTGTTTAGCATGTATTCAAAGATAATCTCTTCTTTGTCCTTATTAAAATCAAGAAAAGTTTTATGACAGCTGCTGTCAAAATACACTTTTAAATCATCTTGGTTAGCGGTTCTTATGATCCCAAAAGATGAGGTGATCTTGCCGTGGGCTCCTGCTCCAAGTCCCAGATAATCCCCAAAGTGCCAATAATTTAAGTTGTGATAACAGGGCTTATCCCTGGTAAAGGCCGAGACTTCATAGTGGCAAAAACCTGAAGCTTTTAAAAGTTCAAAGCCTTTTTCATCAAGATCTGCCTTATCATCTGCGCTCATAATGCCTAAGGGCATATTTTCATAAAAATAAGTCCCCTCCTCCAAGGTAAGCTCATACCAGGACAGGTGCTCCAACCCTAAGTCTGCTGCCTTTTTAAGATCGCTTAAAGCCTCGTTGATACTTTGGCCCGGCAGAGCATGCATCATATCGATATTAAGGCGGAATTTTCCTGCAAGGATCTTAATGGTTTCCAAAGCCTGCTCAGCTGTGTGAATGCGCCCTAAGGCTTTTAAAAATTTATCATTAAAACTCTGAACTCCTATGGAAATGCGGTTTACCCCAATGTGTTCCAAAACTGCGGCAAAATTGCCTGTAAGAGTCCCGGGGTTTACTTCAAGGGTAATTTCAGCATCAGAGGCAATATGGGGGGCTAAGGCGCCAAACAGCCTTTCCAAAGCCTTAGGACTTATTAAGGAGGGGGTACCTCCACCCATGAAGACCGTGCCAAATTGTCTGCCCTCCAAAAGATCTTCATAGGATTTAAGGTCGGTTATCAGCCTTGTAACATAGCGCTCATCCAAACTTGCATCACCTGGCTTTACCCGGGAGTAAAAATCACAGTAGGGGCATTTTCTTACACAAAAAGGGTAGTGAATGTATAAGGACAAAGGAATGCTGTCAACTTTAAAGGACATGCCCTGCAAACTTTGTCTGAAAATCAAGCAGGGCTCTTGCCCTGTGGGATATTAAATTTTTAATCTGCAAAGGCAGCTGGGCTGCCGTAAGATTACGCCCCTTTACCACAAAAAGAGGATCATAGCCAAAGCCTCCTGAACCTTTGGGAGCAAAGCCTATATAACCATGCCAGGATGCCGTGGCAATAAGAGGAGTGGGATCTTCAGCATTTTTAACACAGGCAATGGCACAGTAGTAATAAGCCGCACGCTCTTCAAGCGTTTTATAAGGGGCCATAAGTTCAAGCAGCTTGTTATTGTTATCAGCATCACTACCCGTTCCTGCAAACCGTGATGAAAAAATCCCCGGAGAGCCTCCCAAAACCCTGACACAAATTCCTGAATCATCGGCAAGGGCAGGCAGGTTAGTTTTGGAACTTGCAAATTTTGCCTTAATCAGGGCATTTTCCACAAAGGAGCTGCCATTTTCTTCGGCCTCTTCTGCAAAAAAATCACTTTGCAATAACAACTTATAACCAAAAGGTTCTAAGATTGCGGCAATTTCCCGGTGCTTGCCCTGATTTGCCGAGGCCAGCACCATAGTTTTTTCAAGGATGTCACAGGACATAATCACCACTCTTTCTTTTAAGGGTCTTTAAGGCAGCCAAAGCGGCCACGGGGACGGCCTCTTCAAGGCAGGGCTGATAGCAGGGCACCTTGGCAATCTCCTCTACCGTAAGCCCCTTTAAAATACACAGTCTGAGAAAATGGGCCAAATGCTCAGCTCCGGTGCAGCAAAGTTCAGCTCCCATTACCTGATGACTTGCACAATCGGTGTAAAGACGAATAATGCCGCCTTCTTTTCTTAAGATCCTAAAGCGTCCCCCCTCAAGGCGCACTTCCGAGCACACAAAAGGAGAGCCCAAAGATGCCCTTCTTTTCATTTCATCAAGGCAAAGGCCTACTACTGCAAGCCCAGGATCAGTAAACAGCACCGCAATTTTGGGATCTTTGTAGATATTTTTAACAACAGGAAAGGTCATGGCATTGGTACCTGCTGCCAATCCAGTTAATTTGGCATTGACAGTTGAATGGTAAGTTCCTGAAATTACATCGCCTGCTGCAAAAATATGGGGTACTGTAGTCTGCAAAGTTTTCTTGTCAACCTTGATAAAGCCGCGGGAATCACAGGAGATCCCAATATTTTTTAAATTAAGACCCCGGGTGCGCGGCGGTCTTATGGAAGTTGAAATGACATTATCGACTTCAAGGTAATTTTCAAAGCGCCGCTCATCAAGATAATAAATCCCCAGCCTGCCGCCTTTGACCCCCTCAATGGAAGTAATGGTGGCATTTAAAATCAGGGAAAAACTATCCTGCAAAAGCTCACTTGCCGCAGAGATCACCGCATCATCACTGTAATGCCACATTTTCCCCAGGCCGAAAACCGCTACCTTAACGCCAAGATGACACAAAGCCTGCCCAAGCTGCAGGCCGGTACTTCCCGACCCTATGACGGCAACTGCCTTTGGCAGTCTTTCAAGTTCAAAAATGCTGTCGGTTGTCAGAATGCCCTGCAGGCTTTGCAGTTCATAGGGCACTTGTGCCGTGGTTCCCGTTGCAATTACCGCGGTTTTAAACTCAATCTCAACGTCCTCCCCCACCTTTAAATGATGATCATCAATGAAGGAGGCCCTGCCCATAACCCTTTGATCTTCAGGGATGCGGTACATCAATGACAGTACTTCTGAAGTAGCACGGGCCCTTACTGAGCGTAAGGCGTTCATAACCTCTGAAGAGTCAACCAAAAACTCTCCTTGAATATTTATACCGTGCTTTTTGGCATTAACAATTTCATGAACACTGCGTCCTGCCTCCATAAGCAATGTCATGGGGGTATCCCCGGTACGTCTTGCTGTGGTCCCTAAAGGACCGGATTCAACCAGGATACAGCGGCCTTTTTCACCTGCAGCCTCATAAGCTGCAAGACCGGCACTTCCGGCGCCGATAATCACGGTATTACAGGTTAGATTGCTTTTAGCCATAGCTTTGTCTTATTACTGTACTCTTTCAATTATAATGGTCTTTTCAATCTCACACCCTTAAAACTTTGCTTTGGAGATGAAAATGCCCTTTACTGAGGCGGTATTCGGCTATGAGGCCTTAATATTTGATTTGGACGGCACCCTGGTAAATTCCATGCCCTGGCACATTAAAGCCTGGCAGCAGGTCTGCAGGGAGAACGGCTTTGAAATTTCAGAAAAATTTCTCTACGACAATGGCGGTCTTTCAGGAGCCGATGTGGCAGAACTTCTCATTGCTCAAGGCAACCGCATCGACAATGTCGCGGAGTTTTTGGACCGCAAATCTTCTTTGTACCGGCAAAATATCACCAAGGTAAGTGCTTTCCCCGGGGTCATGGGACTGCTTAAGGAAGGTGTAAAAAGAGGCCTTAAAATCGCCGTAGGCAGCGGTACCAAAAGACAGAACGGGGAGGAAGTTCTTAAACTGCTTAATCTTTGGGACTGCATCAGCGTTTTGGTTGCAAGTGAGGATGTTGTAAGGCACAAGCCCCATCCTGACACTTTTTTGAAGGCGGCAGAAAAAATTGGAGTGGCAGCAAAAAACTGCCTGGTCTTTGAGGACGGGGTTTTGGGTCTTAAGGCAGCAAAAAGTGCCGGCATGGACTGCATTTTTGTCAACAATGACCGCCAAATCTCCTTTATGCTGCAGCCAAGGCAGTAAACCTTGAGGCTTAACAAAGCCTGCTTTAAAAACCTACCGGGGTTTGGAGTGCTTGTCACCGCCGCTTAAGGGATCTTTTTCACACCATTGTGCATCCTATTGAAGTTACACTGAAAAGCTTAAGAACCACTCTCTTTGAGCAGGTTCTGATCTCTTAGGCTGCCCCGCCTTTAACCGAAAGGAAGCGCCAGCCCGGGACATTGTGTAACACCAATTAAAAAAAACTCTAAGGCCAAGAAAACGTAAAATCCATCAAGCACTTGTACCCTTATTTATCTTAAAGTGCTGTCAAAATGCTTTTTTAAGGGTTATGGTTGAGATCTTGTCTTTGTAGATAAGCAGCTTTTGATCCTTAACATCGGTAATGCTTACAGTGTATTGGTCAAAGGCAGATACGATTCCCTCTAACTTAACCCCGGAAGTAAGAAAAAGGCAGATCGGTGTTTTGTTTATAACCAGCCGTCTTAAGGCTGCATCCTGACCTCCCTCAGACATAAAAGCTGAAGAGAAGGTCCTCTTATCGTTTACTGCAGCATTGCTCTTCAAGGAAGATTTTTCGTCCATACAGCCTCTTGTTATGATCATTATAGGCGCACTATGCCAAGTGGCAGAAGTTACCCATTTTAAGCAGCAAGATCTGCTATTTTAAATAGAAGTTACGATTTTCATCCGGTTTTCTTTTCTTGGTTTTATTTTAGGATAATCCCCTTTACAGTAGCCAAGTAATACGAAACAGCGGGCAACATAGTTATCCGGAATTTCCCATTTCTTCAAAAAATCAGCCCCTGTCTTACTGTCAAAGGTTTCTTCACCTCTTGCAACGATACAAGATGAAATTCCTAATTCGGTGGCGGCAAGCACCATGTTTTCGGCGCAGCAGTAGGCGTCCGGGATACTGTATAAAAAGTTTTGCGGCCCAAAGATAACACATACCGTCGGTGCGCCATAAAAGCCGCTTTTTATGGTCGGACGGAATTGTATCACGTACTGTTTTCCCGGAAGTGCCGCCGCGTGTGGAATATGCACTGACAGAGTTAGGAGAGTCCATGCGTCCTATTATTGATGTTATGGCTGAGTGGGGTATCAATTACAAAAAGAAATTATGAAAAAGAAGGAAAAGTAAGGCCCGCTTTTGGGCAAATAATAAAGGGCGGTAAGATCCATGGCAAATGCCATAGGCAAAGGCGGCTTTTCCTAAGCTGCCCTCACAATCTACAAAGGTGCCGTGCCCATTCAACAAGTTATCTAAAGCAGATGAGATTAATTTAAAGTTAAATTTTACCGTTCGGTAAAATAACGCCAATAAAATTTGTTTCCAAGCATGTGTTTTACCGTTCGGGAAAAATTATTGCTTCTCAGATAAAAATATGGTAAAATTTTACCGATAGGTAAAAAAATGAATATAACAGATACTAAACAACTTGGCACATATATTAAAAATGCGCGTAAGGAACAACATCTTACCCAAGCCGATTTGGCGATTGCTGCTAATGTCGGGGTAAGATTTCTTGTTGATCTTGAAAACGGAAAAGAAACTGCTCAAATTGGAAAAGTCATCAAGGTTTGTCGTGCATTAGGAATTACATTAGATGCCAAATCTCCTAATGAAAAATTTATAAGGTAAATGTTGAGTAATTCTTTAAACGTATTTTTGAATGATAAACATATCGGCATATTAGAAAAAGACGGCCATGGCGGCATAATTTTTCAATATTCAAGCAATGCTGATAGGATTTTATCTTTGAGCTTGCCAATTCAAAAAACTCCTTTTGATAATAAACAATGCAAAGGATTTTTTAACGGCCTGCTGCCAGAAAGTGAATATACAAAACTTGCTATCGGGGACAAATACGGGATTAATCCGAATAACGATTTTGCTTTATTGCAGGCAATAGGTTATGACTGCGCCGGTGCTGTGTCATTTTTTGACAGTTCTGATGAACAAATCCCCTCAGAATATTTACAGGAAACCTATGAAATTGAATACAAGCCATTGACGGAAACTGCCCTTGAAAAATTTATAGTTGAACTTCCCAAAAAACCATTAGCAACAGGATTTGAAGATCTGCGATTATCTTTAGCAGGTTCTCAGGATAAAACTTCTGTTATTGCAGTCAACGGACAAATAGGAATACCCAAAAGTAATGTCCCAACCAGCCATATTTTAAAACCTGCAATAAACGAATTTAATGAAACTATTGAAAATGAGTTTATATGTATAAAAGCCGCTAAAGCATTGGGCATAAACGTTCCTGATGTCAAGATCGGCTATGCCAATAAAACAAAATACTTTTTAATTCAAAGATACGATAGACAAATAATTAATAACAAAATAAAAAGAATTCATCAGGAAGATTTTTGTCAGGCTGCAAATATTCCAAGTGCATATAAATACCAAGCAGAAGGCGGGGTTGATTTTAAAAGATGTTTTAAAATTTTAAGATATACTTCTCAACCAGCTGTTGAAATTAACCAATTTATTCAATTAATGATTTTTAATTACTTGATAGGAAATAATGATGCCCATGGCAAAAATTTATCCATACTGCATTACGACAATGGAGAAATAAAATTTGCACCCGCATATGATATTCTCTGTTCACAAGTTTATTCTGAATTGTCAAATAAGATGGCTATGAAAATTGGCGGGCATTATAAACATAATGAGATTTTATTAAGACACTTTCAAAAATTAGCAAATGAAAATGATATAAGCTTTACTCAATTAAAAAAAGTTATAAAAAAACAATGTGAAACACTTCCTAGTATTGTTGATAATGTCATAAACAATTTTGAAAATAAAATCGGAAAAGAAATTTTGTCAGTTGTCCAAAAAAACTGCGTAAAATTATTGAATGAACTTTAATAAAAGTTTACCAAACATTCAACTTAAGCTTCAGGTGTCAATGGTGTAGTTAAGATTCCCTGGTTTTTACGAGGCCTGCCCCGAGGTCTTTTGGGGGCATTAAGATCCGGTTTAGGATGAATTCGCGGCCGGCCTCTGCCGCGCCTGGGGGCATCAGGATCTGGCTTAGGATGAATGCGAGGACGCCCAACAGGTCTTTTGGGTTTGCTGCTTGTAACTTTGGGCCTGCCGGTCTTCTTTGGCACTACAAGCTCAAGGCCAGGTTCACAAAGCCCAAGTTTTGTCATAAGATCCAGCGCTTCTTCAAATTCATGCACCCAATAGTTATCATCTCTTTTGGCCTTACGCGGAGCTTTTACATCACGCCATACCTGTCCTAAATCAGATAGTAGATTTGTATATGTTATATTTTTTAAGATCCCCGCCTCATCTGCCTTGCGCACACAACGGGCTGTTATTATGGCGGCTATTAGATCGATGAACTCATAACCTCTAATTGCAAACTCATCCTGCACTGCAGTGTCATTAAGCTCTTCATCATGCTTATACATATCAAATACTACCTCAAGCTCCCATCGCTCTGAGTAACATCTGTAGATTTCATACGAGCTGAGATCTTGATCGGACTCAAAAACAATTACCCCAAAACGGTCTTTTCTTTTTTGAAAGTCAGTAACATCAAGTCCATTTTTGGCAGCACTTTTGACAAGATAACTGGTCTTTTCAATAAATTCCCGATATATGTCTTGAAAAGAATAGAGGAACTTACCATTATCAAGCTTAACCTTTTTGCAAAAAACCTTCTTGTCGCCATATAAGAAGCCATCATCAAAGTCAGTTAAAGCATGCTCTCTTATTTGCTCATCATCGAGCTCTACAGGTGTAAGATAATGCAGCTTGGGATGCTCTTTAAGGTCTTTTTTAATTTGACTTACCGAAAATCCTTTATCCGCAAAAATAAGTCCCTGATGCAGCTTGTTGTGCGTGATAAACTTTCTAAAAGCTGCAACATCAAGACAATTGCCGGGGAAAACCTCAGCGCAGATGGGCTCTTTGCGCTCAATGCTATAGGCATAGATAACAGACACCTCTCTTACCCCGCGAACCCTTCCTTTGTATGAAAATGCACTGAAACTATTAACTGAGCTGGTGTCCTGCTTTACGGTACCATCAATAGCAATATGGTCATTTTCACAGATGGACTGAAAACGCCTGGCAATGAAACGATCCCTTTTATCCTGGTCAATGCCTAATTTTTTAAGCAAAGTACTGATGGTATTTTTGCTCATAGGAAGATTGGGATAAAACACTGAGATAAAAGTACGGTGGTACTCGGTACTATAACGATTAGCAGCAATGCCGGGGTTTATTGCACGAAGTGATGCTATAGCCAGGATTTGGTAGGCCTCCTTGGCAGGGAAGACTGCAAGCAGATCTTCTAATAGATCTGCAGATACCGAATGTACCAAGGCACTGCTGCCAAATGACAAACTTTCAGGCCCTGAAGCCGCAAGCTTTGCCTGTCCTGCTGGAACGAACTTGTAATTGATGATATGACCTATGACCTTACCATTTCTTGGCTTAGGATTTTTCCCTGGCTCACAAATCACCTTACCTCGCTCTCTTACTGAAAAGCGGCACATGCCGTCAGAACCATTGTCTTCAACAATAGTGTTGCGGGGTCTTGGTACTTTACGGATTTCTTCAGGTACTTTCATAAAATCACCAAAATTCTAAAAACACCATTTATTACATACGTAATAATCGCATTATTCGTGCTTTTAAACCAGGATATTTTCATAATTATTAATGATTTTTATTAAAATAGTGATAAGAGTCACAAATTTGCTTGAGAAGCTAACCTGCCTAAATCATCCTCAAGGATGATCTTCCTCCCATGTCCTTGCTGCCTTTAGACCTGCCAGGTTTGCGGCCTGCTCTTGCCTAATCTTGAGCCTTTCGCTCTTGATGCTCCTTGTCCTCACGCTCTAAGGCCGCTTGGTTTTTTCATCCTTTGGGACGTCCCCTGCCCCGTCTTAATATTGCAGCCTCTCGGGCCTCGCGCTCTAAGGTTGATTTATTTTTACTGCCTTTGGGCCTGCCGGGGC
>CAYNSI010000010.1:0-22389 GCA_964399665.1 uncultured Enterobacterales bacterium
CTTTAACTCAAGACCAGCTTGATAAGCTTAAAGGTGGATGTTCCTAAAGATAAAGCCGCCTTCTAATAAGAATTGCTGCCAAAATCTCAGGAAAAGCAGCGGCATAAGCTTAATCATTGTTAGAATCGTAAGCCGTAAAATTAAAAAGGCCAACTTTAGCAGGTATTGTATAATGAGCCTTGGTTTTCCCTTTTTAGGTTAATAAAGGCTTCAAAGGTATTCTAACCATGAGCACACCTACTGTCATCACTACCACACAAACTTCCCACCCTACCACCGCCTTACTGTTAGGTTCAGGGGAACTGGGCAAGGAAATTGCAATTGAGCTTATGCGCCTGGGAGTCAAGGTGGTAGCTTGTGATCGTTATGACCATGCTCCTGCCATGCAGGTAGCATCTGAACACGCCGTTTTGGACATGAAGGACAAGAAAGCCCTGACTGCCCTGATCCATCAGGTAAAGCCGGATCTGGTGATCCCCGAGATTGAAGCTATTGCAACTGACCTGCTTTTGGAACTTGAACAACAGGAAAATCTTAAGGTGGTACCTTCTGCAAGAGCAGCCAATATCACCATGAACCGAGAAACCATTCGCAAACTGGCCGCAGAGGAGCTTGATTTACCAACTTCCACCTACTTTTTTGCATCCACCCCTGAAGAAGTCAGGGATAACATCGAAAAGGTAGGCTTTCCCTGCATTATGAAACCGGTGATGAGCTCATCAGGCAAGGGGCAGTATACCTTAAAGGATGAGGGGGATATTGAAAAGGCCTATAAGTTTGCCTGCGAAAACGGCCGCGGCCGGGAAAACCGGGTCATAGTAGAAGGCATGGTAAAGTTTGACCGTGAGATCACTTTGCTTACTGTCTCGGCCGTTGACGGGATCCACTTTTGTGCTCCCATTGGTCATACCCAGATCAAAGGGGATTATCATGAGTCCTGGCAGCCTGAGATTTTGGAACAAGAAACCTTGGTTGAATGCCGCCGCATAGCCTCAACTGTCGTCAAAGCCCTGGGAGGCTACGGCATCTTCGGAGTGGAGCTTTTCATATCAGGCAAAGGGGTTATCTTCTCGGAAGTGTCTCCCCGTCCTCATGATACCGGTCTTGTTACCTTAATCTCGCAGGATCTTTCCGAATTTGCCCTGCATGTAAGAGCCCTTTTGGGACTTCCTATAGGCAGGATCCTCCAATTGGGACCATCAGCTTCGGCGGCAATTTTAGTTTCCGGCACTGGCAGCAGGATCACCTACAATAATATTGCCAAGGCTCTTTCTACTTCCAAAGAAACTTCCCTGTTGATCTTCGGAAAACCCGAGGTTACAGGAAAAAGGCGCATGGGGGTGGCGCTTGCCCGCGGCAGTGACATTGAAGATGCCGTCAATAAGGCCCGCGCCATTAGAGACGGTCTTGAAATTACCGTGGAGCAGTAACATTAATGGCAATTCCCCTGGCACGTTTTGAGAGTATGGATCCATATATTCTCCTAAGCGCAGTCAATATGATTCTGCGCGATGAGTCCCTCTGTTTGGAGGAGCTTTGCAAAAGGGAGGAAATCTCCAAAGACAGCCTGGTTGCAAAACTTGCAGGTGCAGGCTTTAGCTATGATGAGACTCTGCGGCAGTTTAAATAAGAGCTTTTATGGCAAATGAAGGATCAGAGCTTTTCCTGATACCTCTTCTTGCAGCAGGAGGCAGCTTAAGCTCCCGTCTTGCAGGTATTTTGGCAGTAAGAACCGACGGGCGGGGCAACATCATAGGAGAGCCCCTGAAACTCTACTGTACCTTGCCCCCGCACCTGCTGCCGTCGCCGGCACTTTTTTTACGCCAAAGCATCGATCCTCTCCTGCTCAAGCGCGGATTAAGTGAATACGACTTCTACGACAGGCTCGAACTGATACTTACGGATCCAAAGGTTACCCTTATTGTATGGAACAGCTCTCATCTTAAAGTCCTGGATGCCATGGCCTTAAGGCTTTTTAAAGATCCTGCAATTCTTGCAAAACCAAAAGCCTTATGTAACCTCAAGGCCCTTATCAATCTTTGTAATTTGTTTTCAGAAAAAAAACTGCCTCCTGGACTGACTTTATCAGATTATGTCAAAGCCTTAGGCCTCGTTAATCCTGCAAAAGACGCTGATGCCCTAAAAACAATTCCCCTAAAGCTGTTATCCCTAATAAGACTTAAGGATTTTCTCTCAGACTTAGAGCCTAAGATGAGCTCCTTTACAGCCCGTCCTACTGCCTTAAAGTACCAGGATTTGGATGCGGCCTTAAAAGATCACAAAGTAATGGTGCAGATTTTAGAAAATGGCTCTGCCGCCTTAATGATCCCCATAAACAAAATTGTCATAGGACAGGAGGGCAGTTACAGGATCTATTATGAAGCTGCAGCATATCTTGATGAGAGCTTTGTAAAAATTACCGTGGATCCTCTAAGCTGTGAAATTGCAGCCCCCTTAGGGATTTTAACCTCCCAAAGGCTCTTATCTTTAGGGCTTGATGAAAAGAAAAAACAGGAAATCATTTTAAGGCTTGAGCATTATGCCAAGGAAGGTTTAGAAAAGCTTGAGGATAAGACCGCAGCTCCTGTTGCCGCAGAGTTTTTTGACAGGCTCAATCCTGTTGATACGAAATACTATCTTGAGCTAAAAAATCTCAACCCCAGGGCCTTTACCAGGGCTCCCTTACAGTGCAGTGCTTTTTTCCGTCAATTGTTGTTTTTGTTCAGGGCTGAAAATTTTCCAGGCACACTCATTGAGCAGGAATACAGCCTTTATGAAAAAATTACCGTCCAAAAACTGCAAAAGGCCCTGCCCCGCTTTTTAGCGGAGCTTAAGCTTGAGGCAGAAAAACTTGATGAAAAAGATCCTATGGGCAGTGCCATAGCCCTGACACTGTATCAGCTGGCATCACCTCTTGAGTTCACAAAAACGTAAGTCTTACCCTGCGCTACTCAAAATGCGCCCTGATTTTAATTAAATTGTCGCAGATATAATCGCTGACCTGAAATCCCTTGGGCTTTACCAGCCATTCATGAAGCTTTTTGATGCATTGATACCCCTGCATCCTGGTTTCCTGGCACACCACAAAGTCGATAATATTCCCCTTGACAAGCTCCCTGGTGGTATAGATCTCATCGCAGGCAATAACAAAGCATTTTTTGGTACGGTTAGCTATGATGGCCGCCCCCAAACCGCTTACCCCAGATCCTGAGGCCATGTAAACAGTGTTTATTTCAGGATGTTCGCTAAAAGCCTCCATGGTGGTTTTTTGAGTAATAATATCGTTATCATGACCCTCGACCATGGCCACCACCTCATAATTTACTTTGCAGCGATCAAGCTCCGATAAAAAGCCCTGAACTCTCCTGGCATGACCATCATGGACCTTAAGACCCATTACTATCAAAAGTTTTAGGCTCCTGCCAGTGGTACACTTTTCCAGCATACCTGCTGCTATCTGTCCTGATTTGAGGTAGTCAGGTCCTACAAAACATGCTCCTTTGGTCCCCGGGATCACATTATTTAACAGTACCACGGGAAAACCTTCTTCACAAAGCCTGTTAATTCTCCTTGTTATTCTCTCATCGGCCACGGTACACAGAGCAAAAGCCTTGCATCCTCTAGCTGCAAGGCGCTCAATGGCTGCAAGATGGTCATCAACATCCCAGCCCTCCTCTTCTGCTATGGCAACATCAAGTCCCAAATCGTGAAATTCCTGATGGGCTTCATTGATCCCGCGCTTGATATCATCAAAAAAAGGCGAATTAATGCTCGGAAGCAGGATCCCCACACAAGAAAGGTTCTTTTGGGCTGACAGGGCGCGCCCGGCACGGTTTGGGACATAGCCCATCGACTTGGCAAGCTGCTTGATCTTTTTGGAAGTCTCCTTGGAAACTTCTTTTTTGTCATTAAGGGCACGCGATACCGTACCTACGGAAACTCCATACGCTTTTGCAAGATCCTTTAAGGTAACAGTCATGCAACACCTTTCCTCAACAGTAATAACTGCAATTACCCGAAGTCAGCGCAAACCGTAAACGTTTACGATATATGAGTAATTTTATAAAAATTCCCATGGAAGGCATCAAATTTGATTAAAAAAGCCAACCAAGCCTGCATTTTTGCGCCAACTACCCCCGAAAACAAGATTTAGATCACCTTTTTGATCCCAAAAGAAGGGAAAACCTGCCTTAACTGAGGATAGACCGTAATGCCACCTGTCGCAGGGAGCTGCACAACATAAAAAAAACTGCCATCAAATGGCTGTTCTAAGAGCCAAAATCATAAAACTGTTCTCAATTATCTTTTTTAAAACCTGCAGAACTCTTCCAACACTTTGATAATAAACAGAATTTGTTAGCATGTGATAGTTTTTTGCAGATCTTTGGTTTTTTCTATGAAAAAACCTTAAAAACCCATATTTTTGCGGCATCAAAGCGGCTTTTTGCCGCCCCAACATGCCAAATAATAACTTCTTTTAGAGCTATTTTTTGTTAAAAATTAAGATGATAAGAAAAACTGTTTTTAATTATCCTGCCAAAATTTAAGTCTTCTTAATTTCATAAAAAGCTCCCTTGTACACTTACCTGCAGGTTACAGAAGTTGGAGTAGTTATGAGTTTTTCCGAAGTTTATCTTATTTCCGTAAAGGAGGAACGTGAAATTGAAGCTGTCCCTCCTACCATTGCCAAAATTTCCAATGCTGATTTTATCGAGCTGGTGCAGCTTTCAGACGGCAGCAAGTTATCAATCATCGACTGCTGCTGCATTGACTGTGAAATCCTGCAATGATGACCCATATTTTAAAGTCCCTGACCATAACAGGGGCCATCATGCTGATCCTCTCCGTGCTTATTAATTCAGCACTTGCCAACCTGGGAATTTACTTTAATGTCTCAGGCTCACTGCCTTTGGGCTTTTATCGGCAAAGTACCTCACAAATCCCGCAAAAAGGCGCACTTGCCTTAGCCTGCCTTGATGATGACAAGGCAGCTTTTGCCTTTGAAAGGGGCTATCTTGGCATAGGAAGCTGCCGAAACAACATCGCCCCTGTCGGCAAATTTATCCTGGCATCAGGAGGTGATTTTGTAGAAATAGGCCCTGAAGGGATCTTGGTAAACCACAGCCTCATACCGAATACCAGGCCTTCATTAACTGACGGGTCAGGCCTCCCCCTGCCTCAGATCACCTTAAGGCGCTTTTTGGCAGAGGGGGAATTTATTCTTGGAAATCCCAAATTGGATTCATATGACAGCCGCTACTTTGGGGTAGTTGATGGCGCGCAGATAAACTCCCTTATAGAAGCGGTAAATTTCAACTTTGATTCAAAGGAGGCTTTGCAGTAGTAAATTTTTATGCAGTGTTGCAAGGGGGGCTTTAAGCCCTTCTTAACCACGGCCCCGTCCCCTCAATTATTCAATTATTTTTAAGACTCCCAAAGTAATGCACTGCCTTTTCAATCCGCTCTAGGGAACGCTCTTTTCCTACCAGGTATAAAGTATCTCCAATCCCGGGTGATGCCGCAGTTCCCGTCAGGGCAAGTCTTAGGGGCTGCCCCACCTGTCCCATGCCAATATTCATCTGTCCTGCCATCTCCTCCAGGGCCTTATCAAGCTCATCGGGAGTAAAGCTGCAGTTTTTTATGACCTCACAGGACTTTTGTAAGATCAAAGCTGAATCTTCCTTGATCCATTTTTTAACCCCTTTTTGGTCATAGTCGTTAAAGTCAGCAAACAGGTAACCTGTCTTTTCAGCCATTTCCTTGAGAGTATGACAGCGCTCGGCATAGGCTTTGACCACGAGCTTAAGGTCAGGTCCCTTACTTAAATCAACCCCTTTTTTGGCAAGATGCCACGCAAGCTCCGATGCAACCTCATCTGTCGACAGAGTTTTCATATAATGGGCATTGAGCCAGTCAAGTTTTTTGTTATTAAAGGCTGAGGCAGATTTTGAGATGGCATCGAGATTAAATAGGGCAATCATCTCATCCTTGGAGAAAATTTCCTGATCGCCATGGGAAAATCCTAAGCGCAGCAGGTAATTTACCACAGCCTCAGGCAGGTAGCCGTCTTCACGGTACTGCATTACGCTTACGGCCCCGTGCCTTTTTGAAAGCTTGGCGCCGTCCTCTCCTAAGATCATGGCCACATGACAGAATACCGGAACTTCAGCACCTAAGGCATGATAAAGATTAATCTGCTTGGGAGTGTTGTTGACATGATCATCTCCTCTTATTACATGAGTGATCCCCATATCCCAATCATCGACCACCACACAGAAATTATAGGTGGGGATCCCATCGGAGCGCTGAATCACCCAGTCATCAAGCTGGGAGTTTTTAAATTCCAAATGTCCTTTTACCACATCATCAAAGGCCGTCACTCCTTCACGGGGGGTCTTAAAGCGCACTACATAAGGCCTTGAATCATCAGGATCAAGATGAGCATCACGGCAGTGTCCGTCATAGCGGGGGATCTGTCCTCTTTTCATCTGTTCCTGCCTTACTTCATCAAGCCGCTCCCTGGTGCAGCAACATTTATAGGCTTTGCCTTCTTCAAGAAGTTTATTGATAACCTCCTGATAGCGCTCAAGCCTTTTGGTCTGATAGTAGGGGCCTTCATCCCAGTTAATTTTAAGCCACTGCATGGACTCTATAATGGCATCCATGGCACTTTGCGTGGAGCGCTCTGTATCGGTATCTTCTATCCTAAGCACAAACTTTCCGCCCATATGTCGGGCATAAAGCCAGGAAAACAGCGCCGTTCTGGCCCCGCCTACATGTAAATATCCCGTTGGGGAAGGGGCAAATCTGGTTTTAACTTCTGACATAAGGCACCTGCGAATTTTTCTTATAGGGCAGCAATTCTAGCACTTTTTTCAAGGGGGTCCCCCGGTTAAGCAGCCACAATGCCAAAACAAAGAACAGCAGTGTGGGCAGAGCAGCCCCCAGCAGGGGAGGCAGGCCGTAAACCAGAGCAAAAGGAGCTCCTACGGAATTTATCACATAGAAGAAAAATCCCATGGCAATACCAAGGACGATGCGCGCCCCCATTGATATTGAGCGCAAGGTGCCAAAAACCGTGGAGGCTGCAAGAAGGAGCATTACCACCATAGTAAATGGCATCATAAGCTTAAGATAAAGCTGCAAACGATAATTATTGGCACGCTGATTATTCGATTCTAAATAGGTGATGTAATCAACAAGACCTGTTATGGTGAGGTTGTAAAACTTATCCCCTAAAATTTCCATACGCTCAGGATTTAAGCTTAGATCCCAATAAGCCTCATCTTCATGGGTACTCACCACCGCTGCCTCATCATAGACAGTAGTCTCAACATCCTTCATTACCCACCTGGATAAATTGGTGTCATAGTGTCCCGTTCTGGAATAGGAGACACTCTTTAAAACCTGGCCTTCAAAATCATAGCGCACCACCCCTGAAATGGAGCCGTCGGTCATGATATAGCGGGCTGCCAAAAAGCTGCTGCCTTCTTTAAGCCATAAACCGTCATAGGTAATGGCAAGATTGCCCTGATGGGCAGATTCATTGTAGCGGTTCTCCCCGATGCGGTTTAAGGCAGGAACTGCTGTCTCTCCTATAAAAATTACTATTAAAATCATGGGAAACACCGTTTTTAAGGCTGAAAACACTACCCCGGCTCTGGAAATGCCAAGGGACATCAGGATGGTAATTTCAGAAGTTCTGGCAAGATTCCCCAGGGCCACAACCCCTCCTAACAATACTGCTATGGGGAATGTCATTACTACGATTCCCGGAATTTGAATGATGAGGTATTGGACCAAAAATAAAAAGTCAATGGAGCCCCTGCCAATGTAGCGGGTCTGATCTATAAAAGTAATAATGGCCGCGATTACAGTCAGGAATAACGAAACCAGGAGAATTGAAAAAGCCACATTCCTGCCGACATAACGATCTAAAATTCTCATCGTCACTGCCCCCCGCTGGCGCTTTTTACTTCCTTTAAGTGCCTGTTGATAATGTGGCGCGGCAGATTAAGGGGGACAGCTACTAAAATCAAAAAGGCTGCGGGAATAAGATACAGCCCCGGGAATGCCGAAAAACCGCTGGAATTGACAATATTGAGCATGGAGAGGGTGCACATATAGTAAGAGGCGTAAAGCAAAATTGCAGGCACGAACCTGGCAAAGCGGCCCTGGCGCGGGTTTACCATGGCAAGGGGGACTGCAATAATACTTAATACTATGGCCGCAAAAAAGGAAGAAAAGCGCCATTGAGCCTCAATTTGATGGGAAAGTTCCGCAGAATTTAACAGATCCTTAGTGCTTATCTGCTCAAGCTTGGTCCTTTGCTGCTCTTCATTGGAACCTGAGGATATCGGAGCATCAAAAGTCTTGAATGATACTCTGCGATAACTTCCTGAAGCTTGTGAACCCTCGTAGCGTGAACCGTCCACCAAATGCAGCCACTGCACTCCGTCCTCGTCCGTCATCAAAGATCCCTGTTGTGCGATGGTAACTGCAGCATTGGCAGCATCATAGGGATTTTCCATTACAAAGATATTCTGCACCAAACTTTCATTATCATCATGCTCATGAACCTCATCAACATAGATGGTAAAACGCTCTGCAACCGAGATAAAGCGTCCGCTTTCAATGGGAAGATACTGAGGGTTGTTTTGAGCTGAAGTTAGGATATCAGCCCTTGCTCTGGCAGCCTCGGGCATCAGGTATATCCCGTTAACAAGGCTTATAAGCCCGGTAACAAAAGCCAGTATCAAGGTTATGCCCATAACCCGTGCAGGTGAGTAACCCACGGAGCGCATCACCACCATTTCAGAGTCAGAGCAGATCCTTCCTAAAGTCAACAGAATGCTGATAAACAGAGCTAAAGGAAGCATAATTGAGGTAAGGTCAGGTAAGGATAACAGCGCCATGCGCCCTATGACACCGCTTGGAATCCTTCCTGTTGCCGCCCTGGAAATAAGACGGATCAGGCTTTGACTTAAAAAGACAAAAAAAAGGATAAAGAGCACTACAAGCTCAGTCTTTAAGATTTCTTTGAGGATGTAGCGATCTATAAGACTTTTCATCGTACGATCCCAAAAGGCTTTGCCCCGGTTAATCTTAAGACAGTCTCCCGCAGCAGAGCCCTGGGAGTTCTGGTGGGGATCAGAGGAAGTTTGGCATCAAGATATGGAAAAACCTCCATTGCCCTGAACAAAGACTCATGGGAGATCTTCACAAATTCGCCGGCCCCTGCCGCATCAATTAAGGGCAGTTTCTCCAGAGCAACGCCTTCTTTTAACATTAGGATCTCTTTTATGATCATCTTTAGGATCCTAACCTGAAGACTGCTGTCAATCCCAAAAAGGGCCTGTTCAAAAACTCCCAATCCTCCCCCTCTTAAAACGGCAAGCAGAGCTTTTGCAGTATTTGCTGCAATCTTGTCAGCATCCTGTTCCAAAAGACTAAGGGCAAGATATGGAGCATTGGAGCTTAATACAATGGCAGCTGCAGCGCGTTCCTTTTCATATCCGTGAGCATGCAAAAATTCTAAGATCTCTTCATCTTTTATGGATGAAAGCTCAATTTTAAAGGCACGTGACAAAATTGTCGGCAGCAAAGAATCAAGAGTATCGGCACATAAAATTATCAGACTATCAGAAGGGGGCTCTTCAAAGGTTTTTAAAATCGCATTGGAAGCTCCCTCCCCCAAAGAACCTGCATCATGAACTATGGCACACTTTCTAAAGGAAAACCCTGCAGACTCATTTACAATGGTGTTAAGCTTTCTTATGGTATCAATACGCAGCACCCGTCTTTGTCTGGTGCTTCTGCCATTTAGTTCACTTAAAAACCCGGGACTGCGGGACAAATCCAAATCGTCGTCACACTCTTCTGCAGTACTTGGCAGGGCAACGGTAAAATCAGGGTGAGTTCCTGCATCAAAGGCAGCACAGGATTTGCAGTCATCACAGGGGTGCCCGTCTTGGGCGTTCTTGCACAAATAAAGCCTGGCACAGGCTAAGGCAAGGTCGGAAACTCCAGTCCCTGGAAGTCCTGCAATAACCACAGACCCTGGCATTCTTTGCTCCTTCAGGGCTGTTGCAAAACTCTCATAAGATGGCTTAAGCCATGGCATCAGCATGTGACAGCGCTCCTTTTACCACTGCTTCCACCTGATAAGTGACGGTTTTTAGATCCAAAGCTGCATTGATGACGCTTATGGTCGCATCTACCCTTGCGCATTCTAAATAGGTATTGCGCACCGCCTCAAAAAAGGACAACTGCTCCTGCTCAAAGCGATCTAAACTGCCGCGGCTTCTGGCCCTTTGCATGCCTACGTGGGGATCTATGTCCAATAAAATGGTGCAGTCAGGACGAAAGTCGCCTAAAGCCACATGACGGGCCTTTTCTATCAGGGAAAGAGGGATCCTGCGTCCGCCGCCTTGATAGGCAATGGTTGAGAGATCATGACGATCTGAAATTACGTCAACACCCTTTGCAAGGGCAGGTTTTATTACCGTCTCCACCAACTGCGCTCTGGCAGCATACATTAATAAAAGTTCTGCCCTGTCGGTAAGATGCTCTTCACCGGGAGTCTTTAGGATCTTGCGGATCTCTTCTGCTATGGGAGTACCGCCAGGCTCTCTGACACACAGAACCTTTCTGCCGCTTTGTTCAAGCACATTTTTTACAACAGGGATCATGGTGCTCTTACCGGCACCCTCTGTTCCCTCCAAGGTGATAAAAAGCCCTCTCATCGAGCTTTGGACCTCCGATATTCCCGCACCCTGCGGCGGTATTCCTTCACCGCCTGCTGATGTTCTTTTAAAGTGGCGGAAAACACGTGGCCGTCGCGTGGATCATGTGATTTTGCCACAAAAAATAGTGCATTGGTATCATCAGGATGCAAAACCGCCTCTATGGCAGCCTGCGATGGCATGGCAATGGGAGTAGGCGGCAGCCCGTCCCTGGTATAGGTATTGTAGGGAGTATCCTCTTTTAGCTGAGCAGAATTAAGGGCTCCGCGAAATGAAGGGGAGATCCCGTACATTACCGTAGGATCAGTCTGCAGACGCATGGGAAGCTTAAGTCTGTTGTAAAACACCCCCGCTATAACGCCCCTTTCCTCTGCTAAGCCGGTTTCCCGTTCTACTATGGAAGCTAAAATTAATGCCTCATAGGGATTTTTAAGGGGAAGATCCTCATCTTTTTGAGCCCATAATTTCTTCAGGGTTCTTGCCATGTTCACAAAAGAGGCTTTTAGAATGTCACAGGCAGTACCGTCTTCAAAATAAGGATAGGCAGCAGGCATAAAAAGCCCCTCAAGATTATCAAGATCTTTAGGATAAAAGTCAGCAGCTTCATCTCCGCCTACTTCCACCACCCCCTCGATGCTGGTGACGGAAAAAGCCATATCAAGACCGTTTTTGATAAAAGCTTCGGGATCTTTGAGACATTCTTCAAGATCATCTTTAAGATTAGTGGTCCTGATGAGATTTTCCAGCATCAGAGGATAGGAAAGACCTTCAATTATGAGGGCCCGCTCAGGGCTTATTTCAATTACGGCACCTGCTTTCATGTCTTCGAGGATCTCAGTTAAGGTCTTGCTGCCGTCTATTAAATAGCTGCCCCTAAGAACGGTATCAAACCTGCCGCTGTTTAATTTCAAATAAAGCTCAATCAAATATTTGTGATAAACACCCCTGGTTAAATCAAAAATAACATCCCTGGCGCTCATTCCGGCCTTAAGTTCATAGGGTTCAAGTCTTTGGGGCACTATGTAGGTATTGATGCCTTCTAATTCTTTAAAAAGGTACCAGGAAAAACCCGCTGCAGCTGCCGCGGAGGATACTGCCATTGCAAGAGCAATTTTTTTTAAAATACTGCCTTTTGGTTTTTTAACCTTATTTTCAGTACCTTCTGATGCTTTACTGCTTTGAGGATCACTCATGAACAAACCTCTTGGTATTTCCTGCCATATTATAGCGCGCCCTGACAGTGACACTTTTTGGTATAAATCGGACGCGCTGCCCCTGACAACAGACCAGTCCCATCCATCAAATTATGTTGAATTCCATATAAATCAAGGGCTTTTTTACAAGAGACTTTTAACCTAAATCAGAGCCGCACTATTTTTGGCAAGGGCTAAAAAGTTAAGGCACCTTAAAAACTTATTATTAAAATGAGCTAAAAAGATGAGCATGCCGTTTGCGTCAATCCAACATGGAACCTTTATTGGTACCAAAATCATCGGACAGGATGCTGTCTGGTCAGTATTTGTGATTGGGCCTTGCTTTTTTGAACATCCTGCACACAGCACAGCAGCACTTTAAGAAACAGGGCAGCAGCATGTCTGCCAGCCTGCTCAAAAAATGTGTTTTGTTAGTACTCATCTTCCTGAGTGCTCTGGAGATCTGTCAAGATCTGTCAGTTTATTTGAAAAGTTCAAAATTGCAGTTTGTCAAGTGAGATCTTGTGCAATCACACTGCGCAGCCGTGACAGCAAAGCGTCTTAAGGTATATAATTCCTCGTTCTTTTTGAAAATAACCTAAAGCATGCGCCCCGGGGCAGAACCTTAAAATAAGCGGATTAATCATGAAGTTAGCTAAAACATATCAGCCTGAAAATTTTGAGAACGATATTTACCAAAAATGGGAGGCCAAAGGATGCTTTAAGCCCTCTTATGATAAAACCCGTCCTTCCTTTTCCATCTCCCTGCCGCCTCCTAATGTGACAGGCTCACTGCACATGGGACATGCTTTTCAGCAGACTATCATGGACTCTCTTGTCCGCTATCACCGCATGAAGGGGCACAATACCCTGTGGCAGTGCGGTACCGATCATGCCGGCATAGCCACCCAAATGGTAGTGGAAAGAAAACTGGCATCAGAGGAACATTTAACACGCCATGATTTGGGCCGTGAAGAATTCATCAACAGGATCTGGCAGTGGCGTGAAGAATCAGGCGGCACCATCACAAAACAGATGCGTCGTCTGGGAACTTCGGTGGACTGGAGCCGTGAAAGATTTACCATGGACGAAGGCCTGTCAAAGGCGGTGTTAGAAGTTTTTGTGCGCCTTTACGATGAAGATTTGATTTACCGCGGCAAACGTCTTGTCAATTGGGATCCTAAGCTGCGCACTGCAATTTCAGATCTGGAAGTTGAAAACCGCGATGTCAAAGGTTTTATGTGGTACATCCGCTACCCCCTGGCAGACTCTGTTACCACCAAAGATGGCAAAAACTATTTAATGGTTGCCACCACCCGACCTGAAACTATGCTAGGAGACACTGCAGTTGCCGTAAACCCTGAAGATCCCCGTTTTAAAGATCTGGCAGGAAAAGAGCTGATCCTCCCCCTTACTCAAAGGCGCATTAAGATTGTTCTTGATGAGCATGCCGACATGACCACGGGCACGGGCTGCGTTAAGATAACCCCGGCCCACGACTTTAATGACTATGCGGTAGGAAAGCGCCATAACCTTCACATGGTCAATATCATGACTGAAGATGCCAGGATCCGTGAGGAAGCCGAAGTTTTTGATACTAACGGCATCAGATCAGATGACATCTCCCCGTTTATTCCCGAAGCCTACAGGGGCCTTGACCGGTTTGAAGCCAGGGACCAAATTGTTGAGGATTTAAAAAAGCTTGGGCTTTTGGATCATATTGAAGATCACTCCTTTTCCCAGCCTTTTGGTGACAGAGGCGGTGTTCCCATTGAGCCTATGCTTACAGATCAATGGTATGTTCGTGCCTCCGTTTTGGGAAAAGAAGCCGTGGCAGCCGTAGAAGACGGGCGCATTAAATTTGTACCCTGCCAATACAGCAATATGTACTTTTCCTGGATGAAAGACCTGCAGGACTGGTGTATTTCCCGTCAGTTGTGGTGGGGACACCGGATCCCCGCCTGGTATGACGATAATGGCAGGGTATATGTGGCAGCAAACGAGGCTGCAGTAAGAACCAAGTACGGCCTTGGCGATGATATTACCCTAAGACAGGATGAGGATGTCCTTGATACCTGGTTCTCCTCGGCCCTATGGACCTTTTCAACTTTGGGGTGGCCCGAACAAACCGTGGAGCTTGAAACCTTTCATCCCACCTCAGTACTGGTCACAGGTTTTGATATTATTTTCTTCTGGGTAGCCCGCATGATCATGATGACCATGCACTTTGTCAAAAATAAGGACGGCTCAGGACAAGTGCCCTTTTCCGACGTTTTTGTCACCGGACTTATCCGTGATGAAGAAGGTCAGAAAATGTCAAAATCAAAGGGCAATGTTTTGGATCCCCTTGACATGATAGATGGGATCTCCTGCGATGATTTGGTGGCAAAGCGCACTGCCAACATGATGCAGCCTAAAACTGCAGAAAGGATTGCAGCCCGTACCAGAAAGCAGTTTCCCAACGGCATTAAGGCCCACGGCACCGATGCTTTGCGCTTTACCCTTTGTGCCCTGGCCTCAAACGGCAGGGATATCAACTGGGACATGAAGCGCCTTGAAGGCTATCGTAATTTTTGCAACAAGATCTGGAATGCCTCCCGCTTTGTGCTGATGAATACCGAAGGCTTTGCCTTTAACAGGCCGGATCCTCAAAATTTAAGCACCGCGGATAAATTTATCACCTCAAAACTTGCAGGTGCCATCGGAGCAGTGGAGAATGCTCTGGCGCACTACAGATTCGACCAGGTTGCCGTCATTTTGTATGAATTTATCTGGAATGAGTATTGTGACTGGTATGTCGAATTTACCAAATGTATCCTCAAAGACGAACAGACACCCATTGCCTGCAAAGAGGCCGCCGCCTATACCCTGGTTAGTGTGCTGGAAAGCACCATGAGGCTTGCCCATCCTGTGATTCCTTTTATCACGGAAGCCATATGGCAGCAAACCGCCCCGCTGATCCACGATATTAATGAAAACAGCACCATTATGCTGGCCCCCTATCCTTCAGAAAATGATTTTCAGGTTGACAATAAGGCTTTGGATGCTATCTCCTGGGTCAAGGAGCTTATAAGTGCCATGCGCAACCTGCGCGCAGAAATGAAGACAGATCCCAATGCCAAACTTAAATTTATGATAAGGGGTGCTGACAGCATCGAACAGGACTATACTAAAGAGAATTTTAAACTTATTGCCGCCCTTGCCAATGCCTCTGATGTTGTCTTCACAGCAGATGAAAAGCTTCCGCCCTGTGCCTCAAAACCTGTAAGAAAGGCTGAAATTTTAGTTGAAATGGCCTCACTTGTTGATAAGGAAAGTGAGCTTAAAAGACTTGCCAAGATGCAGCAGGAACTTGAGGGGATCATAGCAGGCATCAATAAGCGCCTTAATAATGAGGCTTTTATATCAAAGGCCCCCCAAAATATTATTGCAGGAGCCAAAGCCCAGCTTGAGCTTAATCAAAGCCAGCTTGACAAGGTAGTATCCCAAATTAACGAGCTTAAAAAACTTTAAGATCCCCTTTATTGCAGCAGATCTAAAAGCCGCCCCTTAGTCTGAGGTTTTTCTAAACCCTTTTTGGGGTGGGATCTTCTTTTTTAGGGGGTCTCTTAGGATCTTTTAGGGCAATTTTGCCTTTTAAATCCACTTTGGCATCCTGTAAGTTACGAACAGAATAGGTATCAATCATAGGCCAAACTTGCACTTGAGCACTAACAGCTGGGACTCTTCGCATTTTTCTTTCAGGTTCTTATCAATACAGGCATACACTGCAGATATGTTTGCCATTTCATCACCCACATCTGCCTGTATTAAACCTGCGCTTATCGTTGAATGCAAGCTGTTGCAGGAAAGGCATGATGGAGAAACCTCCACAAAGCGGCGCACCCAAAAGTGCCCTTTTTAGTCCTGCCTTTTACCATTAGAGACAGATTTTTTTGCAGCACTCAACAAAAGATCTCCACAAATTCCCAATATCGTCCGCTATAATCGGAAAGCAGGCATTGCAGGAGGCTTGCATTTGACAGGTTCAAAGGCTGCAGTCTGCCCTAATCACAGGGCAGGCAGAAGGCAGCTTTGAGATCCCCCATGAGTTTACAGGAGCCGCCTTTAAAGGAGCAGCTGATGCGCATCTACAGAGCCGCTGATTATCAGGAATTAAGCCGCAAAGCCGCCAATATCATGTCGGCACAGGTTATTATCAAACCCAATTGTGTTTTGGGTCTTGCAACAGGCTCAAGTCCCATGGGAGTCTATGAGCACCTTATTGAATGGTACAAAAAAGGCGATCTTGATTTTTCCGAGGTAACCACCGTGAACCTGGATGAGTACCGCGGCCTGGGAATGGATGCCTTCCAAAGTCACGCCTCAGTCATGTACCGCAACTTTTTTGATCACATCAACATCCCTGCCGAAAACATCAATCTTCCAAACGGCCTGAATCCTGATGCCACTTCAGAATGCCGCCGCTATGAAAAAGTGATCCAAGACGTAGGCGGGGTGGACATGCAGCTTCTGGGGATAGGTCGTAACGGCCACATCGGTTTTAATGAACCGGGGTCTGCTTTTGAAAAAAATACCCACTGCGTAGATTTGGCCCAAAGTACCATAGAAGACAACCGCAAGTTTTTTAAAAGTCTTGATGAAGTGCCCCGCCAGGCCTATACCATGGGGATCCGCTCCATTATGCAGGCTGCCAGGATCCTGATAATTGCCTCGGGGCCCGACAAGGCCGAAGCCGTTTACAAGTCCTTCTTTGGTGAAGTAACACCCATGGTCCCGGCCTCAGTACTGCAGCTGCATCAAAACGTCACCCTGGTGGCTGATGAAGAAGCTTTATCCCTGGTACCTGCAGAACTTCTTGACAAGAGTGCAGGATAAATCCTTTGTTTACGACTTTTGCAAATTAAGAGGCGGTGTTATAAATACAAGGTTAGGATTTCGTGACCAAAATGAAACAAGGCAGCAGAAAATCTCTTAACAGGCTTTACGGCACCCCGGCAAGCCGCGGCATTGCCTTTGGGTATCTTGCCTTTTTAAAACCCAGTGCCAAAACTGCAGTACGCCGCAGGATCAGCGATCCTAACTCTGAAATTAAGCGTTTTGATGAGGCCCGCGCCAAAGCCTCCGCCCAGCTTGGCAGTCTTTATGAAGCATCATTGGAAAGACTTGGAGAGCAGAATGCGGTCTTATTCCAAATTCATCAGCTGATGCTTGATGATCCTGATTATGTAAGCGGAGTCCATGAAAAAATCCGCACGGACAGAATAAATGCTGAATACGCCGTGGATCTAGTGGCAAAACGCTTTGCCAAAATGTTCAGGGCCATGGACAATGACTACATTAAGGGGCGGGACGCGGATGTTCTGGATGTCAGCCGCCGGGTGATCAATATCCTCTCATCGGACAGTGGTGATATCAAGGTATCTTTTAAGGCAGCCTCCGATAACATGCCAATAATCCTGGCAACAGAAGACCTCTCCCCCTCGCAGACAGTGCAGCTTGATAAATACGCGGTAACCGGGATTGCCGTCTCCGGAGGCTCCACCAGATCTCACACGGTGATCTTCGCCCGTACCATGGGAATTCCCTCAGTAATAAGCCTTGGGGATAACTTAAGCAAAAGCCTTGAGGGAAGTTTTGCCATCCTTGACGGCAGCCTGGGCCTTCTTATTGTCAATCCCGATGCGAAGACCATTGCCTCATACAGGGAGAAAAAGCACAGCGAAGATATCCTCACCAAACGCCTGGAGGAATTCAGGGGCAAAGAAACCGTAACCTTGTCAGGACGCAAGATCAGACTTTGTGCCAATATAGGCAATGCCGGCGATCTTGATGTGGTACAAAGCTCTGATGCAGAAGGGATAGGTTTATTCCGCTCTGAGTATATCTACCTTAATTCTGATGACTTTCCTACCGAGGATGCCCAGTTTAAGATTTACCGTGAGCTTCTTGAAGGTATGCCTGGCAAACTGGTTATCATTAGAACCCTCGATATAGGAGCTGACAAGACCGCCCCCTACTTTACCTTAAAACCTGAGGACAATCCTGCCATGGGAATGCGAGCGATAAGATTGTGCATCACCCGCCCCGAGATCTTCAAAACGCAGTTAAGGGCACTATACCGGGCCTCAGTTTACGGAAAACTTGCCATTATGTTTCCCATGATAAGCTCTCTTGAGGAAGTTAAAATCTGCCTTAAGATCTGCGCTGATGTGCGGCGTGAGCTGGTGTCATCCGGCATTGATATTGCCCCTGATATAGAACATGGAATCATGATAGAGACCCCGGCTGCGGCGTTGATCTCAGACGAGCTTGCACCATATGTGGACTTTTTTTCCATAGGAACAAATGACTTAACCCAGTTTACCCTGGCAGTTGACAGGCAGAATGCCGAGCTGGGCCGCTTTTTAAACCCTTACCATCATGCCGTAAAAAGATTGCTTGAAATGACCGTTAGAAATGCCCATGAGGCGGGAATTTGGGTGGGGGTTTGCGGGGAATTGGCAGCCGATGCCGGCTTTACCCGGGAACTAATCGACATGGGGGTAGATGAAATCTCCGTAGCACCAGCAAGTGTCCTGATGTTAAGAGCAAAAATCTCTACTTTAGAATAATCAGTGTAATAATAACCTTTTGTAATATAAGGCAGATTTTAGTATGGCAGAATGCGTGGTAATTGCCGATGAAATAACGGGCGGCAGCGCCGTGGGCTCTTTACTGGAAAAAAACGGCTGCAAAGTCTGCTCCATTATGAGCGCCAAGGGATTAAAAGATCCTGAGGTTCTGGTTTTTGACTGCCTGGTATACTCCACCAATTCAAGAAATCTCACCAGTGAGCAGAGCTACCAGCTGGTGTTCTACGCTGCCAGGCAGTTAAAAAATCCTGCAGTTAAGGTGTATGCCAAGCGCATCGATCCTTCACTAAGAGGCAATCCCTGCCCGGAAACCCAGGCGCTTTTGGATGCTTTAGGAGACAAGGACCGCGTGGCTGTTATTGTCCCGTCATTTCCTGCCTTAAAGCGTTCCACCGTGGGAGGCTACATTTTAGTTGACGGAAAACCGCTGCAAAAATCCCTGGCAGGTCTTGATGACATCCAACAGCTGGACTCAGGAAGGGTAACCGATCTTTTTACTAAGAAATTCCGCTATCACACCGAAGCTGTTCACCTGAAAGAATTCCTCCTCGGTACTGCCCATCTTGCTGAAAAAATCAAGGAACTGGTCCTTAAAGGGGCAAGAGCCATTGTCTTTGATGCCACCTCGCAGGAGGAGATCAATATGATTGCAGATGCGCTTTTGCAGTCCAAAGTTAAATATCTTGCTGTGGACCCCGGGCCTTTTACTGCCACCATAGCGCGCAAGGTTATGCGTGAAGGCAGCAGCAGGACAGGTTATGAAAAACCCAGGATCCTGGGGCTTATTGGAGGATCAAACCCCTTGGTATCAGCGCAGGTTGAACAGTTACGACTGGAGGAAAAAGTGCTCCTGGTTGCCGTACACAATCAGGCCCTTTTGGAAGACGAACAAAAAAAATCAGCCGAAATAGCAAGAGTGGTAAATGAGATCACTACCAAGATTGAAGGTTTTACCGTAGCACTGGCAGTTTCGGATCATTTAGGGGCCAATGCTAGGCAAATCCAGGAATTTGAGAACTTTTTAAAGCATTCAAACCGCACCAGGGCTGAAGCCTTAGATCTGATATCTGCAGCCTATGGGGAAATAGCACGTGCCGTTTTGGATAAACGTCAGGATATCACGGCCCTGTACACTACGGGAGCTGAATATACTGTGGCAGTCTGCCGCGAACTTAAGGCATTAGGTCTTAAAATAGAAGGTCAGGTACTGCCTCTTACTGCCTACGGTCAGCTGCTAGGCGGCTTAAAAAGCGGCCTTAAGTATGTCACCAGTGCCTCTTCTGCTACCGATACCAATACGTTGGTAGACAGCATTCAGTATCTTAAAAGCAAGCTGGATCTGTAAGTTATCCAATAGGTCTTAACACGGGCATTTCAGAGGATTTATCCTCAATAGAACCATACGGTAAGACAGCTTAAACTTGTAACATCAAATACGCTGAAAACGCAGCCGTTTGCCGATGCCAAAACTGCAGCCAGAGCCTTTGAAGGTTTTGCTGCCGCCTTATCATCAAACGCACCATATACGGTTTTCAGGTTGTTTTTCAGGCATGATGGAACAATCTGCAATTGAAGCGTTACTGCTATCAAGCATGGCACGTACAGCCTGGCTTTTGGCCGCTTATAGGTGATAAACTCCAGCATAAGAGATGATTAATACAGGTTGATGTCGGGAATAAGTCATGACAGATGAACAGGTTAAACTTGATAAAACCGCAGGTGCCATAGCCGGTATGGTTTTAGGTGATGCCTTCGGAGTACCAGGAGAGCTGTGGCCGCGCGAAAAGGTAAAAGAGCGGTTTGGCACCATAAAAACCTTTTTAGACGGACCTGAGGATAACATTGTGGCCTGCTACTTTAAAGCAGGTCATTACACTGATGACAGCGCCCAGGCCTTTGTCATCTTAAATGACCTTATAAAATATCAAAAAGTACCTGAAAAACAGATTATCGCCAAAGACCTCATCGCCTGGGTCAAATCAGTCAACGGCTTTGAGATCAATTTACTCGGTCCAAGCTCCAAGGCAGCTCTGCTTGCCATTGCAGAGGGCAAAGAATGTGACAGTCCCAAAACTGCCCTAACCAACGGTGCTGCCATGCGAATTGCTCCTGTGGGCTGCTTTTTTGCCCCTGAAGAACTTGCGCTGCTGTGCCAGTGCGTAAAGGATGTCAGTGCCGTAACCCACGATACTGACGTGACTTTAGGAGGGGCTGCCATGATCGCATCGGCCGTAAGTTTTGCCGTATCTGACAGGACCTGGGATGAGATGGCACAGGCGGCCCTTGAGGCCTATGATCTTGCCAAAATCCTCGGACATAAAACCTGGGCAGCCTCCTGCAAAGAGCGCTTTAAACTTGCCCTCAAAAAAATTGAGGAAAACCCTTCCTATGATGAATTTTCACTGTGGGTGTATGAAGTGTTAGGCACCGGGACTATGACCTCAGAGTCGGTCAGTGCGGCCATGGCCATTGCCTTTTACTGTAAAGATCCGCACAAAGCAGCCTTTATGTGCGCCAACTTAGGCGGTGATACTGACACCATAGGAGCTATGGCCTGCGCCATCTGTGGGGCTAAAACAGGTCTTAACGGCTTTGACCAAAATACCGTAAGTTTTCTGCAGCAAACCAATAACTTGGATTTTAAAGCCTTGGCTTCACAGATCCTAAAAGTGCGCCCATTTTTTTATAAGGAACCCTATCATGGCAGGTAAACCTGTTTTAAATACCCACAATACAGAGCAGCTGCGCCGGATTTTCACAGCCCTTGAGCAGTGCCAAAATCCACGCAAAATCCTGATCTTAGGCTCGGCCTTTGTCGATGTAGTGCTTAAGGTTGAGGCTCTGCCGCAGTCGGGAGCTGATATCACCGGGCAGATGAAAAAGACGCAGGTGGGCGGCTGCAGCTTTAATGTGGCTGATGTGCTGTACAAACTACAGATCCCCTTTGATCATCTGATGCCTGTAGGTGAAGGTCT
Source organism: uncultured Enterobacterales bacterium (assembly GCA_964399665.1). Lineage (GTDB taxonomy): Bacteria > Pseudomonadota > Gammaproteobacteria > Enterobacterales > Succinivibrionaceae > Avisuccinivibrio_A. Next base: position 21,549 of record CAYNSI010000010.1, read on the forward strand.
TGCCGCCACCATTATCACGCAGGAGTTTGAGCGCCGGGGATACCCTGTATTCAATGTCCCGGGGATCGGCGATAACGGCTGGTGTTTGTCTTTAGTGGAGCCTGAAGGTGAACGCACCTTTATCTCAATGTCAGGGGTAGAGCAGAAGTTTGATGAGGCATGGTTTGATAACCTTGATCTTGGATCTTATGACTATATCTATCTGTCAGGCTATCAGGCCGAAGGGGACAACGGCCGCACTATCCTCAAGGCCCTTACAAAACACGATCTTAAAGCCATCGTGCTGTTTGATCCGGGTCCGAGGGCACCTTATATCAGTGATGAAGTGTTACAAGAGCTTGAAGCCAGGCATTGTCTGTATGACCTCAATGAAGCTGAGGCCCTGCATCTTAGCGGCGCTGCAAGCGTAAAAGAAGCAGTTAAAGTGCTGAGTGCGCGCTGCGGGGGCCCTGCTGTTGTCACCTGCGGCAAAGAAGGCACCGTAGCAGGCGATCTTAAGGAGATCAGCGAAATTGCAGGCTTTAGTGTTAAAGTGGCCGATACCATCGGCTCAGGAGACAGTCACAGCGGAGCACTTTTAGCTGCCCTTTGCTGCGATCTTAAACTTAATGATGCCTGCAGCTTTGCAAACTACATCGCAGCCACAGTCACAGCCCGCACAGGGGCTGCCACAGCTCCGACCCGCGATGAGATCAAAGAGCACCTTTTCACTTGAGACCTTGACTGAAAACCCTTGGTCACAACAAGAACTGAAAACGACAAAAGGTAAATTCCTAAGGGGCGATTTTCCGAAAATTCGAGCTATCAAAAAAGACCCCATTGCTGCGATCCTGCGGTCACA